>CAUTXU010000004.1:0-28816 GCA_963542415.1 uncultured Streptococcus sp. | reverse complement strand
ACCACCACCGTGTGGCTAACTTTGAAACTGCAAGCCCACTTTACATGCGTTTGGAACCAGTTGGTTCAGCGTCTTCAATCGTTTACCGTATGTTCAAAGAACATGATGTAGCTGTACCTAAAGAGATTGCTGGTTTGATGCTTTCAGGTTTGATTTCAGATACCCTTCTTTTGAAATCACCAACAACACACCCAACAGATACAGTCATTGCTCCTGAATTGGCTGAATTAGCTGGTGTAAACTTGGAAGAGTATGGTTTGGCTATGTTGAAAGCTGGTACAAACTTGGCTAGCAAATCTGCTGAAGAATTGATTGACATCGATGCTAAGACTTTTGAATTGAACGGAAACAATGTCCGTGTTGCTCAAGTAAATACAGTTGACATCGCTGAAGTTTTGGAACGCCAAGCAGAAATTGAAGCTGCAATGCAAGCTGCCAACACAGCAAACGGTTACTCTGACTTTGTCTTGATGATTACAGATATCGTCAACTCAAACTCAGAAATCCTTGCGCTTGGTGCTAATATGGATAAGGTCGAAGCGGCTTTCAACTTCAAACTTGAAAACAATCACGCTTTCCTTGCTGGTGCCGTTTCACGTAAGAAACAAGTGGTACCTCAATTGACTGAAAGCTTCAATGCTTAAGATTTTGGGTGCCAGTTCAAAATAGGAAAGTCTAGTTTGACTTATATCGAAAGGAGTTTCGGCTCCTTTTTTTCTAGGAGTGAAGCATGTTAGTAAATGGCGATTTGATTTTTGTGAGAGATGAGTCTGACATAGGACAGGCGATCCAGACTTCTACAGGTAACTATAGTCATGTTGCTATCTATTTGGATGGGCTGATTTACCATGCTAGTGGACAGGCGGGTGTTATCTGTCAGGAGCCAGTAGACTTCTTTGACCCCAATCACTTGTACGACCTCTATTTCTACCCAGAAATAGATATCCAGTCGGTGAAGGAAAGAGCTCGCAAACATCTTGGAGCACCCTACAATGCTTCTTTCTATCCAGATGGTGCTGGTTTTTACTGTTCCCAGTATATAGCAGAAATCCTACCGATTTTTGAAACTATTCCCATGAAATTTGGGGATGGGGAGCAGGAGATTAGTGATTTTTGGAGAGAGTATTACAGAGAACTAGGTCTGCCTGTTCCTTTGAACCAAGCTGGGACCAATCCTAGTCAGTTGGCAGCATCGCCTCTGTTAGAATGTAAAGAAAGGAATCTTCATGATTCAGATTTTTAATCCATCTCGTTTGACGAGACAGCCATTTTTTGGAGAATTAATCCGCTATCTGGACCAGCATGATGATGTGATTCTACGGGAAATCAAGGCTCAATTTCCAGATCTAGCAGTTGATAAATTCATGGAAGAGTATATAAAGGCTGGCTTGATTCTACGAGAAAATAAGCGTTATTATCTTAATCTTCCTATGCTTGAGTCCCTTGATAGTCTCGAACTGGATCAAGAGATTTTTGTCAGAGAAGATAGTCCAGTCTATCAAGCCTTGTCGGAGCAGCGTTTTGAGACGGAATTGCGCAATCAGACCAATGCAGCTATTTTAGTTGAACAGACGGACTTTGCGCGAACAAAAATGACCTTGTCCAATTATTTCTACAAGGTCAAACATCAGTATCCTTTAACAGAAAAACAGCAGGAACTTTATGCTATTTTGGGAGATGTTAATTCTGAGTATGCTCTCAAATATATGACTACTTTTTTGTTAAAATTTCTCAAAAAAGATCAGCTGATGCAGAAACGCCGTGATATTTTTGTGGACGGTTTAGTTGTTCTAGGCTATATTGTCCAAAATGAAGATGGAAAGTATGAGTTGGCCGTCGATTTTGATAAGGACAGATTAACTTTCTACTTGGCGTAATTTCTTGTTTCTGAGCACATTGTTTGACTTTCCTTAGTACTCGGTATAGACTATATGTAACCAGTAACACATATCGGAATAAACTAAAGGAGACAATCATATGTCACTTGAAAACAAATTGGAACAAGCAACAGGCGCTATCAAAGAAGGATTTGGTAAAGTTACTGGAGATAGCAAGACTGAAGCAGAAGGCGCTGTAGAAAAGACAGTTGCTAAGGCAAAAGAAGTAGTTGAAGATGCTAAAGGTGCTGTAGAAGGTGCCGTTGAAGGTTTGAAAAACGCTTTTAAATAAAGATAGAAAAAATCAAGGGTTTCATTTCCCTTGATTTTTTACTATCTTATAAATAATTTTCTGCGACGGCTGCATCTCCTGGATAGGCTTCTTTCTTGCCTTGGACGATTTGGTAGCAATCGGCTCCCTTACCAGCAATAATGACAGCATCTAATTCGTGATTTGTGATAGCCATAGCTGCCTTGATGGCTTCTTGGCGATCCGCAATTTTTTCAACAGGATGATTGATGTAGCTACTAATTTCATCCGCAATGGCCATTGGGTCTTCATAGTTGGGGTCATCAGCAGTCAGAAAGACTTGAATCTCAGGATGTTGATTGAGGAGGAGGCCAAAGTCCTTACGACGACTTTCTCCCTTATTTCCTGTCGAACCTAACACCAGAGCAATCTTTCCTGTTTGATGAGTCTCTACAACATTGATTAGTTTTTTCAGACTGTCCCCATTGTGGGCATAGTCGATGAAGACCTTGGCTCCATTTTTCTGAGTCAGAACTTCCATACGGCCAGGAACACGGGTTGCTGCGATACCTTTTTTGATGTCCTCAAGACTGGATCCGAGACGGAGGCAAGCAAGTCCAGCAGCAACGGCATTTTCTTGGTTGAAATGGCCAATCAGTTGAATATCATAATCCCCAGCGAGTTTACCTGTAGATGAAAAGCTAAAGGCTTTGGAATTCTCGATTTGGTTATCAGACTGGCTACCGTAGAAATCATGGTCTTGATTTTCTACTTGTTCTTTCAAAACTGAGAAGTGGTCCATGTCGCTGTTAATGATAACTGCTCGGCTATTTTCCATCAAGAGACGCTTGTGGTAGAAATAGTCTTCAAAGCTAGGGTGTTCAATCGGGCCAATATGGTCTGGACTGATATTGAGGAAAACTCCCACATCAAAGGTCAGACCATAGACGCGTTTGACCAGATAGGCTTGACTGGATACTTCCATGATGAGGTGGGTGCGGTCATTTTGCACAGCTTGATTCATCATATCAAAGAGGTCAATACTCTCAGGAGTTGTCAATGCAGACTTAAAGAAAGTCTTGCCGTCTAGAGTTGTGTTCATAGTCGACAACATAGCAGGTCGATGACTTTGAGATAAAATGTTATAGGCGAAATAGGCTGCTGTCGTCTTACCCTTGGTTCCAGTGAAGGCAAGGAGTTTAAGTTTTTCCTGTGGATTACCATAAAACTCCATAGCAATCAAACTCATGGCTTTCTTTATATCACTGACGATAATGGCAGGAATACTAACTTCATAGTCTTCTTCAGCCACATACCAACCGAGTCCTTGAGAGATGGCTGAAAGCAGAAATTCCTGCTTAAAGGCAGCACCTTTTGCAAAAAAAAGAGTGTCTTCTTTTACTTTTCGGCTGTCATAGCAGATGGTGTTAAAGACGACATCGCTATAGTTGTAGTGGTAGTGTCCTTGGTCGATAATCTCGCGAAAAAGGCCATCTTTCTTTAAAATATCTAATACGGTTTCAATCTTAATCATACTTTCTATTGTAAACCGAAAGTCGTAAATTTACAAGTAACAAGGAAAAGTTTATAATGGAAGATGAGGAATTTTTCCTAGTGATTAAAATAAAATGAGGAATCTATGTCTAACGAAAACAATCACCAGCAGGCCCAGATGTTACGGGGGACTGCTTGGCTAACGGCTAGTAACTTTATCAGTCGTCTGCTTGGAGCTATTTATATTATCCCCTGGTATATCTGGATGGGGTCTTATGCGGCTACGGCCAATGGTCTCTTTACCATGGGCTACAATATCTATGCCTGGTTTTTGCTGGTTTCAACAGCAGGGATTCCAGTTGCGGTGGCCAAGCAAGTGGCCAAGTACAATACCATGCGAGAAGAAGAACATAGCTTTGCCCTGATTCGGAGCTTTTTAGGCTTTATGACGGGACTAGGTCTGGTCTTTGCTCTGGTCTTGTATGTATTTGCTCCTTGGCTAGCAGACTTGTCGGGTGTAGGGAAAGACCTGATACCAATCATGCAGAGCTTGGCTTGGGCGGTTTTGATTTTCCCTTCTATGAGCGTTATCCGAGGCTTCTTCCAAGGGATGAATAACCTGAAGCCTTATGCCATGAGCCAAATCGCTGAGCAGGTCATTCGTGTTATCTGGATGCTATTAGCTACCTTTATGATTATGAAAATGGGCTCAGGAGATTATCTAGCAGCGGTTACCCAATCCACCTTTGCTGCCTTTGTCGGCATGGTAGCTAGTTTTGCAGTTTTGATCTATTTCCTTGCCAAAGAAGGATTACTTAAAAGAGTCCTTGAAACAGGAGATAAGATAAACAGCAAGCGTCTCTTGGTCGACACCATTAAGGAAGCCATTCCTTTTATCCTGACAGGGTCTGCTATCCAGCTTTTCCAGATTTTGGATCAGATGACCTTTATCAATAGTATGAGTTGGTTTACCAACTATAGTAATGAAGACTTGGTTGTCATGTTTTCTTATTTCTCAGCCAATCCTAATAAAATCACTATGATTTTGATTTCTGTTGGGGTTTCGATTGGGAGTGTAGGCTTGCCACTTTTGACTGAAAACTATGTTAAGGGGGACTTGAAGGCGGCTTCTCGTCTAGTTCAGGATAGCATTACCATGCTTTTCCTATTCCTGCTTCCAGCAACGGTTGGAGTGGTCATGGTAGGAGAACCTCTCTATACTGTCTTCTATGGCAAGCCAGATAGTTTGGCTATGGGCTTGTTTGTCTTTGCAGTTTTGCAGTCTACTATTTTAGGCTTGTACATGGTCTTGTCTCCAATGCTTCAAGCCATGTTCCGCAACCGCAAGGCAGTTCTCTATTTTATCTATGGTTCGATTGCCAAGTTGGTATTGCAAATTCCAACTATTGCTCTTTTCCACAGTTATGGCCCTTTGATTTCTACAACTATCGGTCTTATCATTCCTAACGTCTTGATGTATCGGGATATTTGTAAGGTAACGGGTGTCAAGCGCAAGGTGATTGTGAAGCGAACCATTTTAATCAGTTTGTTGACCCTCTTCATGTTTCTTGTAGTAGGAACAATGCAGTGGATTTTAGGATTTGTTTTCCAACCAAGTGGACGTTTGTGGAGTTTCCTTTATGTAGCTCTTGTCGGTGCCATGGGAGGAGGAATTTATGGATTCTTGAGTCTTCGCACTCGCTTATTGGACAAGGTGATTGGACAAGCTCAAGCAGATCACCTGCGAGCAAAATTAAGAATTTCTCAATAAATTTTTATAAATAAAAGGAATAATTTGAACGTTTCTATCGAGGAATGATTGAATTATTCTCTTTTTTATTATTTTGTAGAATAATTTCTATAGTTTGTAGATGGAATGATTAATTTTTTTAAAAAAGTTATTGACTAAATAAAATCCGAGTTGTATAATAAGACAAATATTTAAATCAGGAGGTTCTGGAGATGAAAAAGTCTAAAGCCAAGTATGCAGCACTTGCAGGTGTCGTGTTAAGTGCAGGTATTTTATTAAGCGCGTGTGGAAATTCTAGCACAGCGTCAAAAACATATAACTATGTTTATACTAGTGATCCGTCTAGTTTGAACTATCTAGCAGAAAACCGTGCAACAACCAATGATATTGTGACCAATCTGGTAGATGGTCTCATGGAAAATGACCAATATGGGAACTATGTCCCGTCCTTGGCAGAGGATTGGAGTGTTTCTCAAGACGGTTTGACCTATACCTACAAACTGCGTAAAGATGCTAAATGGTATACTGCAGATGGAGATGAATATGCTCCTGTAACTGCCCAAGATTTTGTCACTGGTTTGAAATATGCGGCTGATAAAAAATCAGAAGCCTTGTACTTAGTGCAAGAATCCGTTGCTGGTTTAGATGATTATATCACTGGTAAAACAAGCGACTTTTCAACTGTCGGAGTCAAGGCACTTGATGACCAAACCGTTCAATATACCTTGACACGACCAGAACCTTACTGGAACTCAAAAACAACCTCAACTATTCTCTTCCCAGTCAATGCGGATTTCTTGAAATCAAAAGGGGATGATTTTGGGAAGGTAGATCCATCTAGCATTTTGTACAATGGACCTTTCTTGATGAAATCCTTTGTTTCAAAATCTGTCATCGAATTCAAGAAAAATCCTAACTACTGGGATGCTAAAAATGTCTTTGTAGATGATGTGAAATTGGCCTATTATGATGGTAGTGACCAAGATGCACTGGCTCGTAACTTTGTCGAGGGAGCTTATAGCTACGCTCGTCTCTATCCAAATAGTTCAAGTTTTGAAGGGATTAAAGAAAAGAATAAGGATAATATCATTTATAGCTTGCAAGATGCTACTTCTTACTTCTTAAACTTCAACTTGGATAGAAAATCTTATAAATTTACTTCTAAGACAAGTGATGCTGAGAAGAAATCGACTCAAGAAGCAGTTCTCAATAAAAACTTCCGTCAAGCCATTAACTTTGCCTATGATCGTACAGCTTACGGGGCTCAATCTCAGGGAGAAGATGGTGCAACTAAGATTTTGCGTAACTTGGTTGTTCCTCCAAACTTCGTAAGTATCAACGGAAAAGACTTTGGTGAAGTAGTAGCCTCTAAGATGGTGAATTATGGTAAGGAATGGCAAGGAATCAACTTTGCGGATGCCCAAGATCCATACTACAATGCTGAAAAAGCCAAGGCTAAATTTGCAGAAGCTAAGAAAGAACTCCAAGCTAAAGGAGTTCAATTCCCTATCCACTTGGACATGACAGTTGACCAAGCTGCTAAAAAGGGTGTCCAAGAGGCAAATTCTATGAAGCAATCTATTGAAGCAGCCTTAGGTGCAGAAAATGTTGTAATTGATATTCAACAACTTTCTACTGAAGATTATGAGAATACAAGCTATTTGGCTCAAACAGCAGCTCAGAAGGACTATGATCTTTACAATGGTGGTTGGAGTGCAGACTATCAAGATCCTTCAACCTATCTTGATATCTTTAATGTCAAGAGCGGTGGAACGCTACGAGACTTAGGCCTAGAGCCTGGGGAAGCTAATGACAAGGCCAAGGCTGTTGGACTAGATATTTATACTCAAATGTTGGAAGAAGCTAATAAGGAACAAGATCTTGCGAAACGCTATGAAAAGTATGCTGAGATCCAAGCTTGGTTGGTAGATAGCTCTCTAGCGATTCCAAATATTTCTAAGGGTGGAACACCAACATTGAGAAAAACAGTTCCTTTCTCTTCACCATATTCACTAGCTGGTAATAAAGGTATCGAATCATATAAATACCTCAAAGTACAAGATAAAACAGTCACAAAAGACGAATTTGAAAAAGCTAAAGAAAAATGGCTGAAAGAAAAAGAAGAATCTAATAAAAAAGCCCAAGAAGAATTGGCAAAACATGTCAAATAAGGATTTTTCAAGAAAACGATGGTTTCGAAAGAAGCTGTCGTTTTTATATAGAATGATAGCAAATTTGGAAGAAAAATCTTACATTTTTTTATTTGTTTCTTTAATTTATGTTATAATGAATATAATAAAAGGTTATGGAAAACTAGGTTCGAAAATCTCCCCAATGTTGATTGAAGTATGCACATGCTAGGGTGATTTTATAGGAGGGTTGCCATCTACTGGAAAAGTAAGATAAAATGCAACTTGCAACTAATGATAAGTTCTTCTTTATGTGAAGAGTTCTTATCTGCCTATTTACTAATCGTTATGGAGGTAACATCATGGGCGGTATTATGGAGTTTGCAACAGAAAAACAGATTGCATCATTTTTGTCAACTTGTCGCATTGAAGGGCAAAAGAATTTTCTGATGGCTTTCAAGAAAAAGACATGGTTGAAATCCTTTATTGATTTCTTCATTGTAGGAGGAGCCTACTATGTTCAGTCGAGTGTGAAGCCTAAGATTCTGGCATTCACAACTAAGGGTATCTACTTGATGGACGTCAGTGATGTAACTGAAAATCGTTTTAATCAAGTCCTTGAGATGCCTTGGAATCAGGTTAAAGATTTTGCTTATAAGCCAGTCTTGAATACAGTTAGACTTAGCTGGCACTATCAAAATGAAGCCTATATTTTTTCCGTGGATGTCGGTCAGCTTAGTCAGCATGTGGGCCAGTATCAATTTAACAAAGAGCATTATGACTATTTGGTTCAACAGGATTTCTTTCAGTCTAAGTAAGCCCTAGCAATCATTTTCACAAAAGAATCTGGAGTGTTTTCTGGATTCTTTTTTAACTTTATTCGATAAGTGTATAGTTTGAAACTATAACTAGCTCTTGAAAAGAAGAAAATGAGTTGATGAAAATAAGTGGTACAATAGTTACTATAGATTTGGAGGAATTGTATGAGCAAGGAATTACACATTAACACAATTTTGGCCCAGGCGGGTATTAAGTCAGATGAAGCGACAGGAGCTTTGGTGACACCGCTTCATTTTTCAACGACCTATCAGCATCCAGAGTTTGGTCGATCTACTGGATTTGACTATACACGCACTAAAAACCCAACTCGCAGTAAGGCGGAAGAAGTCTTGGCGGCTATTGAGTCAGCAGACTATGCCCTAGCGACTAGCTCAGGTATGTCAGCTATTGTACTGGCCTTTAGCGTCTTTCCAGTAGGAAGTAAGGTCTTGGCTGTCCGTGACCTTTACGGTGGTTCTTTCCGCTGGTTCAATCAAGTGGAGCAGGAAGGCCGTTTCCATTTTACCTATGCCAATACAGAAGAAGAGTTGATTGCCGAGTTAGAAAAGGACGTGGATGTTCTCTATATCGAAACACCAACCAATCCCTTGATGTTGGAATTTGATATCGAAAAACTAGCAAAATTGGCTCATGCTAAGGGTGCCAAAGTGGTGGTGGACAATACCTTCTACAGCCCTATCTACCAACGTCCGATTGAAGATGGAGCAGATATCGTTCTCCATTCAGCAACCAAGTATCTAGCAGGGCACAATGATGTCTTGGCTGGAGTGGTTGTGACCAATAGTTTAGAACTATACGAGAAGCTCTTTTACAATCTCAATACGACAGGGGCAGTCTTGTCTCCATTTGACAGTTATCAATTGATTCGTGGTCTCAAGACCTTGTCTCTTCGTATGGAGCGCTCAACAGCCAATGCCCAAGAAGTGGTTGCCTTTTTGAAGGATTCTCCAGCAGTTAAGGAAGTTCTCTACACTGGTCGTGGGGGCATGATTTCCTTTAAAGTAGCCGATGAAACACGTATTCCTCATATTTTGAACAGTCTCAAGGTCTTCTCTTTTGCGGAAAGTTTGGGTGGGGTAGAAAGTCTCATTACTTATCCAACGACGCAAACTCACGCTGATATTCCAGCAGAAGTGCGCCATTCTTATGGTTTGACAGATGACCTCTTGCGCTTGTCAATTGGGATTGAGGATGCTAGAGATTTGATTGCAGATTTGCGCCAAGCCTTGGAAGGATAAGACAAAGATGGGAAAATATGATTTTACAAGCCTGCCCAATCGTTTAGGGCACCATACCTATAAATGGAAAGAAGCAGAAACGGATAGTGAAGTCCTACCAGCTTGGATAGCGGATATGGACTTTGTAGTCTTGCCTGAAATCCGCCAAGCCGTGCAAACTTACGCTGATCAACTGGTTTATGGTTATACCTATGCCAGTGAAGAGTTAATTAAGGAAGTTCAAAAGTGGGAAGCTACACAACACGGTTACCACTTTGACAAAGAGGCTCTTGTCTTTATCGAGGGTGTGGTACCAGCCATCTCAACAGCTATTCAAGCCTTTACAAAAGAAGGCGAAGCGGTTCTGATTAACACACCTGTCTATCCACCTTTTGCTCGCAGTGTCAAGTTGAACAACCGTAGATTGATTACCAATTCTTTGGTGGAAAAGGATGGTCTGTTTGAGATTGACTTTGACCAACTTGAGAAGGATTTGGTGGAAGAGGAGGTCAAACTCTATATTCTTTGCAACCCTCACAATCCTGGTGGACGTGTTTGGGAAAAGGAAGTGTTGGAGAAGATTGGCCAACTCTGCCAGAAACACGGTGTTTTCTTGGTTTCAGATGAGATTCACCAAGATTTGGCCCTCTTTGGTCACAAACACAAGTCTTTCAATACCATTGATCCATCCTTTAAAGATTTTGCGATCGTCTTAAGTAGTGCTACTAAAACCTTTAACATTGCTGGGACAAAAAATTCCTATGCAGTCATTGAAAATCCTAAGTTAAGACGGACTTACCAGAAACGCCAGTTGGCCAATAATCAGCATGAAATTTCAGGTTTGGGTTATTTGGCGACAGAAGCTGCCTATCGCTATGGGAAGGATTGGCTAGAGGAACTCAAGCAAGTCTTTGAAGAGCACATCAATTATGTGGTGGATCTATTTGGAAAAGAGACTAAAATCAAGGTCATGAAACCGCAAGGAACCTACTTGATTTGGCTTGATTTTTCAGCCTATGACCTGACTGATGAAACATTGCAAGAGCTGTTGAGAAATGAAGCCAAGGTTATCCTCAACCGTGGTTTGGATTTTGGAGAGGAAGGAAGTCTCCATGCCCGCCTCAATGTAGCCATGCCTAAATCTCTGCTGCAAGAAGTTTGTCAGCGGATTGTGACGACTTTTGCCAAACTTTAAAAATCCAGCCTTCTAGGAGAAAAGTCTTCCTAGAAGGCTATTTTCATAGGGGAAAATATGGTATAATAAAAAGATAAGGTAAAGGTAAAAATATGGCTAAATTGATTCCGGGGAAAGTCCGTATCGAAGGCGTTGCCCTTTATGAAACTGGTAAGGTTGACATCATCAAGGAAAAGAACAATCGGCTCTACGCTCGCGTTGCAGAAGAAGAACTGCGCTATAGTTTAGAGGATGATTTGGTTTTTTGTGCCTGCGATTTTTTCCAAAAGAGGGGCTACTGTGTGCATTTGGCAGCGCTGGAGCATTTTCTAAAAAATGATGAGCGTGGTCAGGAAATCTTGCAGAGTCTGGAAGAAGGTCATGAAGAAAAAGAGGCTGTTGAAACCAAGGTGACCTTGGGTGGCAAATTTTTGGATCGAATCTTGTCTCCAAAACCAGACCGATCCTATGAATTATCGGCTGTGGGACAAGTGGAAGCAGGAAGTAACCGTATTTTGTGGACCCTGAGAATTGGGCAAATCAAAAGTCAAAAATACTATGTCATTCGGGATATTCCACTCTTTTTAAAAGTTGTCGAGCAGAGAAAACCTTATATGATTGGTAAAACTTATGAGGAGTCCTTATCTTGGGAATACTTTGATGAAGCCAGCCAAGAACTTCTTACTTTCTTGCGGGGGTTAACACAAGAAGGACTGGCTCCAGATCTCTTTTTCCAAAACCAAGGTCGACACTTCTTTTTCCCTCGGACCTTTTTTGAGCAGGGTGTGAATTTACTGATGACCTTGCCCCATTTTCAATTTGACCATCAAGTGGATAGTTACCAAACCCTGATTTTTCAGGATATGAATGCGGATGCTAATCTATTTGCCTTTACAGTAACAGAATACTCTGACTATTTTGAAATGAAAATTAGTGAGAGTCCAAGGGTCAATGTCTTTTATCAGGGAGCTGTGCTTTTCCATAAAGGACAGGTTTATTTTCTAACAGACCAGCAGATACGTCTTCTCAAGGAAATTAAAGCGTTGCCTGTGGATCAACATGGAAAGAAATACCTGCAATTTGATAGCAGTGACCGAGATAAGTTGGCTTCCTGTCTGACTCTTTTTAGCCAGATGGGGACTGTCTCAGCTCCGGAACGCTTACAAATCAAAACGTTTTCGCCATCGTTTTACTTTGACAGGGAAGAGGATAATCGGATTCGTTTAGAAATCCAGTTTGATTATGGGGATAGACAGGTATCTAGCCGACAAGATCTAGAAAAATTACCATTTTCGAGTGACGCGGACTTAGAAGAAAGAGTTTTCCAAGTCTGTTTGGCAGCTGGTTTTGAAGCAGATTTTCAATCTTGGCGTCAGGCCTTAAAAGCGGAGTCTGTCTATCATTTCTTCCATGAAATCATTCCAGTCTTTGAAAAACTCGGGAATGTTGATTTATCAGACAAGTTAGAAGAGCTTTATAGTCTAGCAAGCCCTCAAGTGCAGATTGCTTCCAAGGGAGGTCTCTTGGAAATCCAGTTTGATTTTCAAGATATTGCCCAAGAGGAAATTGACCAAGCCATGCAGGCCTTGGTTGCCAACAAGGATTTTTACATTGATTCGTCCAATCAAGTCTACTTTTTCGATGAAGAAACCAAGAAAATTCGCCAAAATCTACAGGAACTGGGGCAATTTGAATTAAAAGATGGCGCCTTGCAGGCTCGAAAATCCTTGGCCTACAGTTTAGCTCATCTTTTTGAAGGGCGAGACCGTGTTTCTTTTTCACAAGAATTCCAGAATCTGGCCCACGATTTGACGCATCCAGAGGACTTCCCTCGACAAGCAACTCAGGTTCAGGCTGATTTGCGAGATTATCAGGAAAAGGGAATCGGCTGGCTGCAAATGCTCCATCATTATGGTTTTGGTGGGATTTTAGCTGATGATATGGGACTTGGGAAAACCCTGCAGACCATTGCTTTTTTGACCAGTCAAGTGACAAAAGAAAGTCGAGTCTTGATTTTAGCTCCGTCAGGTTTGATTTACAACTGGGCGGATGAGTTTCAGAAATTTGCCCCACAGTTGGATGTGGCTGTTGTTCATGGTTTGAAAGCTAGTCGTGAAGAGATTCTTGCTGAAAGCCATCAAATCTATGTGACGAGCTATGCTACCTTCCGTCAGGACAGTGAGCTTTATCAGGGGATGGCCTTTGACTTCCTTTTCTTAGATGAAGCTCAGGTCATGAAAAACGCCCAGACCAAGATAGCTCAGACCTTGAGACAATTTGTGGTGCCGTCAGTTTTTGCCTTGTCAGGAACTCCTATTGAAAATCATTTGGGTGAGCTGTGGTCTATTTTCCAAATCGTCATGCCAGGACTCTTGCCAAGCAAGAAAGAATTTATGAAATTGCCAGCAGAGCGAGTGGCTCAGTTTATCAAGCCTTTCGTTATGAGGCGCAAGAAAGAAGAAGTGCTGACTGAATTGCCAGACTTGATTGAAGTGGTTTATAAAAATGAACTGGAAGACCAGCAAAAGGCTATCTACCTAGCCCAGTTGCAACAGATGCGAGACCGTTTAGCTCAGGTGTCAGATCAGGAATTCCAGCGAAGTCGGGTGGAAATCTTGTCTGGTCTGATACGCTTGCGTCAAATCTGTGACACTCCTGCCCTCTTTATGGAAGATTATCAGGGAGCCAGTGGCAAACTGGATAGTCTTCGTGACCTGTTGGTACAGGTAGCAGACGGCGGACACCGTGTCTTGATTTTCTCGCAGTTCAAGGGAATGCTGGAGAAAATTGAACAAGAACTGCCAGACTTGGGCATGACATCTTTTAAAATTACAGGTTCAACCCCAGCCAAGGAGAGACAAGATATGACCAAGGCCTTTAATCAAGGAGAAAGAGATGCCTTTCTGATTTCTCTTAAGGCTGGTGGGGTCGGTCTGAATCTGACAGGTGCTGATACGGTTATCTTGGTTGACCTTTGGTGGAATCCTGCGGTGGAAGCGCAAGCCATTGGCCGTGCCCATCGGATGGGACAGGAAGAAACGGTTGAGGTCTATCGCTTGGTGACCAAGGGAACCATTGAAGAAAAAATTCAGGAACTCCAAGAACAGAAGAAACATCTGGTGTCACAAGTATTGGATGGAACAGAGTCACGTGGCAGTCTGACCCTAGCAGAAATTAGAGAAATTTTGGGAATTTCTGAAGCCAGCACTTGAAAAATCAAGACAATACGCTATAATGAAGTGTTGAAAGGAAATAGAAAATGAAACAAGAACGATTTCCATTGGTGTCAGATGATGAGGTCATGCTGACTGAGATGCCGGTTATGGACCTCTATGATGAATCTGACTTTATCAGTAATATCAAGGGAGAATACCGTGATAAGAATTATCTGGAGTGGGCTCCTATTACTGAAGAAAAACCAGTCAAACCGATTGAAAAGCCAGTAGAGAAACCTAAGAAGGCTGGTTTAGGAGTTAAAAAAGAAGGAAAGAGCTATGCGGAGGAGGCGCGTGAAGAAGCGCGTGCGGATTTGAAAAAGAAACGCTCAGCAAGTTATCTGACTAAGGATATTACTCCTACAAGACGCCATTCTCAGCCAAGTCTAGTTAGACAGGGCAATCAACCTACCGCGCCTTTCCAAAAGGAAAATCCTGGTGAATTTGTCAAATATAGCCAAAAATTGACCCAGTCTCATTACATCTTGGCGGAAGAAGTTCATTCTATCCCTACCAAGAATGAAGAAGTGTCAGCACCTGCTCCAAAGAAAAACAACTATGATTTTCTGAAGAAGAGCCAAATCTACAATAAAAAAAGTAAACAAACAGAACAAGAACGTCGGGTTGCCCAAGAGTTGAATCTGACAAGAATTACAGAATAGGGGAGAAAACATGCCAAAGACATATCATTTTATCGGAATTAAGGGATCAGGGATGAGTGCCTTGGCCTTGATGTTGCACCAAATGGGGCACAAGGTTCAGGGATCAGATGTTGAAAAGTACTACTTTACTCAACGTGGTCTTGAGCAGGCAGGAATTACCATTCTTCCTTTTGATGAAAAGAATCTAGACGGTGATATGGAAATTATCGCTGGAAATGCCTTTCGTCCAGATAACAACGTTGAAATTGCCTATGCGGACCAAAATGGTATCAGCTACAAACGTTACCACGAGTTCCTAGGTAGCTTTATGCGTGACTTTGTCAGCATGGGAGTTGCTGGTGCGCATGGAAAAACTTCAACGACAGGTATGTTGTCGCATGTCTTGTCTCACATCACAGATACTAGCTTCTTGATTGGAGATGGGACAGGTCGTGGTTCGGCTAATGCCAAATATTTCGTCTTTGAATCTGACGAATATGAGCGTCATTTCATGCCTTACCACCCAGAATACTCTATCATCACCAATATTGACTTTGACCATCCAGACTACTTCACAAGTCTAGAGGATGTTTTCAATGCCTTTAACGACTATGCTAAACAAATTACCCAGGGTCTTTTTGTCTATGGTGAAGATGCAGAGTTGCGTAAAATTACGTCTGATGCACCAATTTATTACTATGGTTTTGAAGCAGAAGGTAATGACTTTGTAGCGAGCGACCTTCTTCGTTCTACAACTGGTTCAACCTTCACAGTTCACTTCCGTGGTCAAGAATTGGGTCAATTCCATATCCCAACCTTTGGTCGTCACAATATCATGAATGCAACAGCTGTCATCGGATTGCTTTATACAGCAGGATTTGATTTGAACTTGGTGCGTGAACACTTGAAAACATTTGCTGGTGTTAAGCGTCGTTTCACTGAGAAAATTGTCAATGACACAGTGATTATCGATGACTTTGCCCACCATCCAACAGAAATCATTGCGACCTTGGATGCGGCTCGTCAAAAATACCCAAGCAAGGAAATCGTAGCAATCTTCCAACCACATACTTTTACTAGAACCATTGCCTTGTTGGACGATTTTGCCCACGCTTTGAACCAAGCGGATGCGGTTTATCTAGCACAAATCTATGGCTCTGCGCGTGAGGTAGACCATGGTGATGTCAAGGTGGAAGACCTAGCCAATAAAATCAACAAGAAACACCAAGTGATCACTGTTGAAAATGTTTCTCCACTCCTAGACCACGACAACGCTGTTTATGTCTTTATGGGAGCAGGAGACATCCAAACCTATGAGTATTCATTCGAGCGTCTCTTGTCTAATTTGACAAGCAATGTTCAATAGGAAGTTCTCATGGAAATTCCAATTAAGATTATTCAGGCAAGTAAGTCGGATTTAGTTGAGATAGAGGCACTTCAGGCCTCATCTTTTCCAGCTGACAAGCAGCTGACTTCCCATATTTTAGAAGAAAGTATCCGTAAGTGTGCGGATACCTTTCTTCTAGCTAGGGATGAAAATCAGATTCTGGGCTATGTTCTAGGTGGTCCTTATCCACACAATCCGCAATGTCTAAAAGTACATTCTTTAGTCATTGAGTCAGACCATCAGAGACAGGGCTTGGGCACGCTTCTTCTTGCTGCTTTGAAAGAGGTGGCAGTTGAGCTGGATTACAAAGCTATTCGTTTGGAGAGTCCTGATGAGCTGCTTTCCTATTTTGAAATGAACGGTTTTATTGATGAAGAACCTTCCCTTTATGCAGCTAGCCAGGGTGTTAGTATGATTTGGTTTAATCCCTTTTATCTGGAGGCAAAATGAAAATCAGGAAAGCAAGATTAGAAGATTTGGATCGTATTGTTGAGATTGAACTAGAAAATTTCTCGGTAGAAGAAGCCATTCCTCGCTCGGTTTTTGAGGCGCATTTGCGAGAAATTCGGACCTCTTTTCTGGTTGCAGAAAAAGAAGGCAGAATCATGGGTTACATCGAAGGGCCAGTTGGCCCCCACCGCCATCTGCAAGACCAGTCCTTTACAGAAGAGATAGAAGATTATAGTCATGAGTCTGGTGGCTATATCTCTGTAACCTGTCTTTCTATTGCCAAAGAAGCACAGGGGCTTGGATTTGGACAAAAATTACTAACAGCCTTGAAAGAACTGGCTCTTAAACACGAAAGAGAAGGTATTAACCTAACCTGTCATGACTATCTCATCACCTACTATGAAAAGCATGGATTTGTCAATGAAGGCCTGTCCCAGTCAACCTTTGCAGGGGAAACTTGGTATGATATGGTTTGGGAAGCTAATACTCTTCGAAAATCTCTTCAAACCACGTCAGCGTCGCCTTACCGTATATATGTGACTGACTTCGTCAGTCTTATCTACAACCTCAAAGCAGTGCTTTGAGCAACCTGTGGCTAGCTTCCTAGTTTGCTCTTTGATTTTCATTGAGTATAAAAAATAAGCCAGAAAAGCATGCTAGGTTGCTTTTCTTTCGTTTTTAAGATATAATATTATGGATTGTCAACGAGGAGGAAAAACTTTTGAGTGAAAAATCAAGAGAAGATGAAAAATTAAGCTTTAAAGAGCAGATTTTACGAGATCTAGAAAAATCAAAAAGTTATGATCAGACTCTAGCAGGAGATGAAAACAGAGCTTCTATTCCTACAGGTGGGCTGTCTGCTGAGGACTTGATGGCTGATTCCTTGTCAGCGGTAGAAAATATTATAAATAATGCTCCAGCAGTTCCTAGTCATCCAAGTCAGGATGCTCCAGTAGTTCCTAGTCATCCGAGTCAGGATACTCCAGCAGTCCCTAGTCATCCAAGTCAGGATGCTCCAGCAGTTCCTAGTCATCCGAGTCAGGATGCTCCAGCAGTTCCTAGCCATCCAAGTCAAGATGTTCCTGCTTCACCAGCCAATGAGAGCGGACCAAGACCAGGACCAGGTTCTGTTAGACCTAATAAAGTCGAAAGAGAATATAATGAAACCCCAACAAGGGTAGCTGTGTCCTATAAGACAGTAGAGAAAAAAGAAGAACAGGCACGTCCAGAAGCACCGACACCTACTACAGAGACAGTGGACATCATCAGTGATACCCCACGTCGTAGCCGTAGAGAAGTAGCAAAACCAGTTAAGACTAAGAAAGAGAAAAAATCAGGATTCAAGGCATTCTTCATTTCTCTACTGATTTTTCTTGCCTTAGTTTCAGCAGGGGGTTACTTTGGTTATCAGTATGTGCTAGCCTCATTAGAACCAGTTGATCCTACTTCAAAAGAATACGTAACAGTTCAAATCCCTGATGGAGCCAGTGTTCAAGAAATTGGTTCAACTCTTGAAAAGGCAGGTTTGGTGAAACACGGCATTGTCTTTGGTATGTATACTAAGTACAAGAATTATTCAGATTTGAAGGCTGGATATTACAATCTGCAGAAGAGCATGAGTACGGATGACTTGATCAAGGAATTGCAAAAGGGTGGTACAGCTGAAGCACAAGAACCTGTACTAGCCAGCTTGACGATTCCAGAAGGCTACACGATTGATCAAATTGCCCAAGCGGTAGGTCAATTGCAAGGTAACTTTAAAGAGCCTTTGACTGCGGATGCTTTCTTGGCTAAAGTTCAAGATGATAACTTTATCAGTCAAGAAGTTTCTAAATATTCAAACTTACTAGAAAGCTTGCCTACAAAAGAAAGTGGAGCTCGTTACCGTTTGGAAGGTTATCTTTTCCCAGCGACCTACTCTATCAAGGAAAGCACCACTATTGAAAGTTTGATTGATGAGATGCTGGCAGCCATGGATAAGACCTTGACTCCACACTATAGTGCAATCAAGTCTAAAAACTTGACAGTCAATGAATTGTTAACTATTGCTTCATTGGTAGAAAAAGAAGGAGCGAAAACTGAAGATCGTAAGATGATTGCAGGTGTCTTCTACAATCGTTTGAATCTTGGTATGCCTTTACAAAGTAATATTGCTATTCTTTATGCTGAAGGAAAACTTGGTCAGAAGATTAGTCTTGCTGATGATACTGAAATTGATACAACCGTCAATTCTCCGTATAATGTTTATACAAACCAAGGTCTGATGCCTGGACCAGTAGATAGTCCAAGCGCGGATGCTATTGAATCAAGTATCAATCAAACTAAGAGTGATAACTTATTCTTTGTGGCAGATGTTACAGATGGCAAGGTATACTTCGCTACGAACAAGGCAGATCATGACCAAAATGTTGCACAACATATCAATAATAAATTAACGCAATCAAGTAGTTCAAACTAAAATTATGTGGTTTTCCACATAATTTTGTTTTAAAAAATAAAGTAAAAGAAAGTTGAGAAAAATGGCAGAAAAAACATATCCTATGACACTTGAGGAAAAGGAAAAACTAGAAAAAGAATTAGAAGAATTGAAATTGGTTCGCCGACCAGAAGTGGTAGAACGCATTAAGATTGCCCGTTCATACGGCGACCTTTCAGAAAACAGTGAGTATGAAGCAGCTAAGGATGAACAAGCCTTTGTCGAAGGTCAAATCTCTAGCTTGGAAACAAAAATTCGTTATGCTGAAATCGTCAATAGCGACTCTGTTGCCCAAGACGAAGTCGCTATTGGTAAAACAGTGACTATCCAAGAAATTGGTGAGGACGAAGAAGAGGTTTATATCATTGTAGGTTCAGCTGGTGCAGATGCCTTTGCAGGTAAGGTTTCAAATGAAAGCCCGATTGGACAAGCCTTGATTGGTAAGAAAACAGGTGATACAGCAACTGTCGAAACACCTGTTGGTAGCTATGATGTAAAAATCTTAAAGGTTGAAAAAACAGCCTAATGATTAAAGGGAGCAGAAGGAGGGAAACACCCTGATTACTCCTTTTTATACTCTTCGAAAATCTCTTCAAACCACGTCAGCTTCGCCTTGCCGTAGATATGTTATTGACTTCGTCAGTTCTATCTACAACCTCAAAGCAGTGCTTTGAGCAACCTGCGGCTAGCTTCCTAGTTTGCTCTTTGATTTTCATTGAGTATTAGCTTTAAAAAGAATTGGAGACTATATGAGTTCAAAAAAGAAGCAAAATAAGATGGAGCGTGGTCTGACCAATCGTCACGTACAGGTTATGGCCATTGCTGGAACTATTGGAACAGGCCTCTTTCTGGGGGCTGGTCGTTCGATCAGTTTGACAGGACCTTCGATTGTTCTAATTTACCTGATTACAGGAGCTTTTATGTTCCTTATGATGAGAGCGGTCGGAGAAATGCTCTATCAAGATCCTGAGCAACATACCTTTATTAACTTTATTACTCGCCATTTGGGTAAGGGTTGGGGACATTTTGCAGTCTGGTCTTACTGGTTATCTGTTGTCTTTATTGGTATGGCAGAAATTACGGCTATTTCGCACTATGTTCAGTTTTGGTTTCCTTCATGGCCTAGTTGGTTAATTCAAGTTGGATTTTTAACTGTTTTAGGTTTGGTCAATCTAATAGCTGTTAAACTTTTTGGAGAAGTTGAATTTTGGTTTGCTATGATTAAGATTGTAGCTATCCTTGCTATGATTGTGACTGGTATCTTTATGGTTCTGACAGGTTTTGAGACACCTCATGGAGTAGCTAGTTTGGCCAATATTACGGATAATTTCTCACTCTTCCCTAATGGTGGTGTCAACTTTGTTATGGCTTTCCAGATGGTCTTCTTTGCCTACCTCATGATTGAGTTTATCGGGGTCACGACTTCAGAAACCAAAAATCCACGTCAGGTCTTGCCAAAGGCCGTTAAGGAAATTCCATTGCGTATCGCCTTTTTCTATGGTGGTTCTCTAATTGCTATTATGGCTATTATTCCATGGAGAGAACTAGCTTCAGCAGATTCACCATTCGTTACGGTATTTGAACTAGCAGGTGTCAAATGGGCAGCAGCCTTGATTAACTTTGTCGTCTTGACATCAGCAGCATCAGCTCTGAACTCAACCCTTTATTCAACAGGTCGTCATTTGTATCAAATAGCTCAGGATTTGCCAAATCCTCTCTTAAAAGCAATTAAAGCAGATACCTTATCTCGTTATAATGTTCCTCAAAATGCAATTTTAGCTTCAACTATTTTAATTGCTACAGCTGCTTTTATCAATGTCCTACCAGGAGTTTCTGATGCCTTTGCCTTGATAACAGCTTCTTCATCAGGTGTTTATGTAGCTATCTATATCTTGATTATGGTGGCTCACCTTAAATACCGCAAGTCACCAGACTTTATGGCGGATGGCTATCTCATGCCCCATTATCGTTTCCTAAATCCTTTAACCATGCTCTTCTTTGCCTTTGTCTTTGTAACCCTCTTTTTACAAGAGTCTACATTTGTAGGAGCAATCGGTTCAGCTATCTGGATTATCGGCTTCGGTATTTATAGCCAGTGGAAATTTAGAAAATAGATTTGAAACTCATCAGCTTAGGTTGGTGGGTTTTTGGTTTAAAATAAATGTAAAAAACACCAGAGTCAAAGTGACTTTGGTGTTTTTGAAGTTATAAACATGTTGCTCTGTATAGATGTGGATAGTTATTCCTCATCTTCTGTAGGGAATGGAATGCCTGTTTTATTTAGTAGTTGAACTTCTTGGATAAATACATTTTTCCAAGCATACATATATGATAGTGGGAAAAGGTCGTTCTGGGCATCAATGTAATGAATAACAGCATTAGCTCGTTCAATAGCCTTAGGGTTGTTTTGTCGAAGTAGATTGTATACTTCATACATGTTCAACAAAAATAGGGGACTTGTTGTAATGAAATCGTAGGATTCATGAGATAGTATTAGTTTCCACTTATAGATGAGTTTTTCAGCTTTATCATAGTAGCCATAGCGAGAGTAGGCCCTCACCAAATTAATACCAGAGTTAGCATATGTACGAGCAAGCTCTGCAGTTCTATACTTAACTTCTTCTAATCCTTTGACAATTAGACTTTCGAGGTATTCAAGGAATTGTACTTCAAAAAATTGATCTTGACAATCAAGGAGAACACTAACAATAACAAAATCACGAATATATAGAGTATCTATACTTAAGATATAGTCAATCAAGTAATGAACAGCTTCTAGTTCATCAGGAGTTAATTCATCCAATTTCCTCGCTTGGCTGATAGCGTATAATTTTAGGGTGTAATACTCTATGATATTTCCCCAGTCACTTTTCTTTCCTAGTATTTGTCTAGCTTTCATTTGATCATTTTTACTTAATGCATTCACAAATTGTTTTATTCTTTGACCAAACTCATCTTGAATATTTAACAATTCTGCATAGTCTTCTACATCTAAATTAAATTTGCTCAAAATTTCAAAGAAAGTATCGACTTTGACAGTTGCTAACCCTTTTTCAAAACGACTGAGGTTGTTGGGAGTAATGGCATCTCCAGCAGCCTCTTTAAGGCTCATATTGCGATCTTGACGGATTTTATGAATGATTTCTCCATAGTGATTGAATTCCATAATGTTCTCCTTGAGTTTTATTGGTTTTATTATAACTTAAATTTCTCCATTTTTGGAAAAAACTACTGTTTTTAGTAGATTTTTTTGGAAAAGTCGGGGGGGGGTATAAATTTCTACTGTTTTCAGTAGAAATATCCAAAAAGGGGATTATTTACTGTATAATCAAGTCAATTAAAAGTAAAGGAGATAAGGATGAAAAAATCCCTAATTATGACAACTGCTACTCTTGCGGCAACCCTTGGTGCTGCGGCAACTTCTACAACGGTATTCGCTACTGAGGCTCCAACTGAAAACACAGTAACTGCTGCTGTCAATGATAAGGTCACAGACAAAGACATGTCTGATACTGAAAAACGTGCTGTAGATACAGCTAAAGATGCTGATCAAAAAGCAAAAGACGCTGGGAAAGCTAAAGACGAGCTTGACAAGGCACAAAAAGACAAAGACGCTAAAAAAGCTGAAAAAGATGCCCTTGAAAAAGAACTTGAAAAGGCAAAAGATGCTACACCTGAGAAAATCCAAAAGGAAACAGACGATGTAGACGCTAAAGAAAAGGCTAAAGCTGACAAAGACGCGGATGTCAAAGATAAGGCTGACCAAGTTACTAAAAAGTCTGATGAGGCCAAACGCGCTAAAGAAGAGCTTGACAAAGCCCGTACAGGGGTCGAAAAGGCTGACAAAGAGTTGAAAGACGCAACGGACGACTTTGACCCAGCAGCTAAAAACAAGGCTCAAAAAGAAAAAGATAACGCGGATAAAGATGTGCTTATCAAAGACCAAGCCAAACGCGATGCGGAAACAGAGCTTGAAAAAGCAAAAGAAGCCGACAAAACGCGTGAATCTAAGAAAAGTCAAGAACGTCAAAACAAAGCTGACAAAGAAGCGGATAAGACAGCAAAAGAAGGCGATGTAAGAGACGCGGAACAAACTATCAAAGACGCGGAAGAAAAGCTAAAAACAGCTCAATATCCGACAGAGGTCATCCTAACGCTAGAATGGCGTGACAAAGCGAAAGAGTTGATTCACAAATACAAAGAATCTTATCCAGAACCATATCCAGATTTGACTGGTATGGACCTTGACCAAATTGACAAAGCTGGCGAAGCATGGAGAGCTCGCTATAACGTTTGGTTGGAACAATATCGTAAAGATATTCGCCGACTAGAAGATGAACTCATTAAATTAGACCGACAAGCCAATGAAAATTGGACGAATCGAATCCGCAACATCAGAAAAAATGGACTTCAAGACGACAACACAGACGTCAAATATGACCCAAATAACCTCCCTCAAGATGTTGTTGATGAATTGAATGACCGATTTATTACCCTTCTCAACAGTCTTCGTAAACAATTGAACTTGCCAGAGGCAAAACTCAATACAAATAAAAAAGATTTTGCCAAAGAAGTCGCAAAAGTTTACAAAGACAATGACTACCAAGGTAAAGGGCACTTCGGAAGAGGCATTAACGAGGTCGCTCGTAAACGAGGATTAGCAACTTCTGCCAATCCAGGTGTTGAAACGACTAGGCAATATTATGAAAACCTCCTGACTCTCTTTACTAGAACTGATAAAATGACCAAACAAGAACTCATTGCAAATTTGACAGAGAATTTTTTGTCGTTATTTGCGGAAGGATATACGAATAGGCACTACGGTCACTTCTATAGCCTACTACAAGCTGACAGCTTAGGATTGAACACCTCTCTTATCAAAGGGGGACAAATTTTAGATGCCCTTGGTTCTCAATATTGGACACACCTCTTCCGTATTCACGTTTTGAATGTGAAAAACGCAGATTCTATCGACAACGCTGATACAGACATCAAAAAAGCTAAGTTTGATGAACTCTATGGTCCAAATTCTAAAGCTAACCTTCCAACCCCAACGGTGAAAGACAAGGGACAAGTCGAAGCAGAATTAGAAAAAGCCAAAGCAGACAAGAAAACCGCTGAAGACAACTTGAAACAAGTGAAAACAGAGCTTCAAGAAATTGAGAAACGCATTGCCGACCTTGAAAAAGAAGTTTCTGAAACACCAGCTAAAGAAGCAAAACGTACAGAAGCGGTCAAAGAGCTAGAAAAAGCTAAAGAAAAAGCAGAAGATGCCAAACGTAAGCTAGAACATGCAAAGCTTGACGACAATGCCAAAAACCTACATTTAGAAAACGCTCGCAAGGCAAAAGAAGAAGCGGACAAAGAATTGGCTAAGAAACTGGCTGAAAGTCAACAAAAAGACAAAGACTTGGAAAATGCGAAGATTGAACGTTTGAAAGCCGACAAAGAGTTGAAAGACGCAGAAGACGCACTCCAAAAGGCAAAAGACAAGTTAGCAGAGACACTTCGTTTGAGCCAAGAAAAAGCCAAACTGGAAGAAGAATTGAAAGCCAAGTCAAAAGAGTTGGATGAACTCGGCAAACACGTAGACGACTTGAAAGGTGATGCTAAACAAAAAGAAGAAGAAGCAGAAAAAGCTCGTAAAGCCAAAGAAGAGGCAGAACGAGAGTATCAAAAACTTCTTCTTCGTAAGACAATCGACGACGCACTCATTCCAGAACGACCAGAATTCAAAGGTGGCGTAAACGGTGAAGGTCTAATCCAACCGGAACTCCCAGAATTCCCAATGGAGAAGTTGCCTGTTTATGAACCAAAAGTTGAACAACCTAAGGTAGAACAACCAAAAGTTGATGAGCCTAAGAATGAACAACCAGGCAAAGAACCAGGAAAAGAGCCAGGTCAATCTGGTGACCAAGATGTGAAACCTGTGGGATCAGCACCAAGCTACCAAGCACCAGCAGTTCTGTCTCAAGCGAAACAAGAAGCTGAACAAAAAGCATTGCCAAATACTGGAAGTCAAGTGAGCCTACTAGCTTTATTAGGATATGGCTTCTTGGCAGGATTAGGAATTGCTTTAAAGAAAAAAGAGGGATAAAATTGAAAAAGAAAGTTGCATTTGCATTATCGTTAGTAACTAGCCTATTGCTTTTAGTAGCCTGTTCATCATCAAATGGAACCTATGTCTACCAAGGTAGCATGCCATTTATGGAAGAAGTAACCGTGACTATCCAAATCAAGGGTGATAAGGGACAAGTTCATACAAAAGGAAAAACGATTGGTTTCCTAACAGAGGGCCAGCAAACGGAGCATACATATGAGATGAAGGTCAACCAGAAAGAAAAGACTTTTGAATTATCTTCAATGAAACTAGGTTATGAGATTAAAGGTGGAGAGTTGACCATTACTTCAGATTCGACTGGTATACTGGCTGGCAAATCTTTTAAAAAGAAATAAAGAAGGTATTATGTCCAAGAAAAGCATTTTAAGTGGCTTGTTATTGGCTAGCTCAGTGCTTTTATTAGCAGCCTGTGGGCAGCAAGCTAGCCAGACGAGCGAAAGTGAGTCGACTGACGCTACAGTCCAAACCAGTGCTTCAGAAGATAAAAAAACTGAACAAGCAAAGATTGATTACCAGATTGTATATCAGAATATCTTAGACTCCTATAGAGAGCGAGTTAAGGCAGCGCAAAATCAACAAATGCCACAGTACTCGACAGGTGATAAGGAAGAGTCTTATATTGATTCCATTTTGTTTGATTACAAAGGGATAGACATCAGCTATACTTTCTACGACATCAATAAGGATGGGAAGAAAGAATTGCTAATTAAGCAAGATAAAATTTTACTTGGGATTTATTATCTGACAGATCAGGGAGCCCAGCTGGTCAAAGCAGGTGGAGTTGCTGGGACAGGTGGAGAACGTCGTATACTCATTCCTTATGAGAATGGAGCGATTTCTTATCTAAATTTTAATGCTCCTAGACCTGAGGCTGTTGCTAAAACTTATCTCTTTACAGATGGTCGTTATCAGGAGGCTAGTTCTGTTAACTATGATTTGAGAGAAACCAAGGATCCTTCAAGTTTACAAGGGCTAGATGGGATTAAAGAGGTGGATTTAGAAGGCTTGAACTGGTTGACTGTGGATGATTTTATGGTAGAACGTCCATTTATTGACCTAGAGGAGCAGGCAAAGGGGACTGGTGCTCATCTAGCTGAGATTTACCAGAAAGACTTTAGTAGTATCAAAGGGACTTGGAAGAATAACAAGGGTGGCGAGGTTACTTTTGATGAAAATGGTTTTACAAATGGTGCAGTCTTGACTGACACGGTACCTAAGATTGTAAATAATATGGTTCGCTTTGGGATGACCTCAAGCAGTGGTGTCGGTGGTGCATCGGTTATACTTATTCCAAAAGGAGTTGTGCATCCAGATATAAATGTAGGTGATACCACTTTCAAAGATACGTCTGACAGTAGCAAGGATCGTTTGTTAATTACCCAAAGTGTGGATACATTATCCAATCCAAACGAATTTTATTATAAGGTTAGTGAATAAAAAGGAGAAATAGAAGATGAAACTAAAACATGTATTGACAGGATCAGTGATGGGGTTAAGCCTCGTAACAGCAGGAGTTATCACAACAAGTGTACTCCCTACAAGCAGTGTAGAAGCTGCAGAATACCGTAAGATTTATGCTGATGTAACTGCCCAGATGGGACTAGATGGAAACTTGTATTTGGAAATTGTTGGAGAACGTCCTGATGTAACTGTTGCAACTGGTCAGTTTAAGTCTGTTGAAATTTTAGAAGCTAATACAGGACGGGTGGTAAATCCAAATACTTTCATTATTATTAAACCAGTTACAAATGGGGAAGCTAAGAAAAATGTTGGTAGAGCAAAGTTTAATTTATCTTTTCTAAATGGGACCCCTTACCCAGATGGAACCTATCTAGTTTCATTTAAGGATTTGACACTTTCTCATGAGTCAGGTTACTTTACTTTAGTTGGAGCTATTAAATTGACAATTAAAGATGGAGAATTTGTTAAATACGAAAAAGTTAACTTAAAGCCAACATCAGCACCTGAACCAAAAATTTCAGAACAACCAAGTGGAAAGAACGGTTGGCTAGATCGTTCTTACTACCAACATGGTCAAAAAGTTATCAGCAAATGGATCTATGATTCACAGTATAAGTCTTATTTCTATTTAAATGCTGCTGGTGAGTACGTGGAAAATGCTTGGGTAGGGAATTACTATCTCAAGTCTGGTGGCTACATGGCTAAGAGTGAATGGATTTATGATGGCAACTACGGTTCTTACTATTACTTGACATCAGAAGGAAGCTATGCGCGTAATGCTTGGTCAGGAAGTTATTACCTCAAATCAAATGGTAAGATGGCTAATAGTGAGTGGATTTATGACAATAACTACAAATCATATTATTATTTGACATCAGAAGGAAGCTACGCTCGTAACAAATGGGTAGGAGATTATTACCTTAAATCAGATGGTAAGATGGCTGTTAGCGAACGTACACCAGATGGTTATCGTGTAGATGGATCTGGTAAATGGATCAAATAATAAGGGATTAAAGGATATTCTTAAGAAAATTGATGACTACAGTAAGTCTGAAAACCAAAATAGCTCCTCATCTTCTTATACCCTAGAACCGCAAGGAACATACTTAGAAATATTTTCATCAAGTGACAGTGCTTATGAAAATATTATTGGTCTAAGCATCATCTATAAAGTTACTGAAACCAAGTCGGATGGGTCTAAAGAAACTCATTATAGAGACTATAGTTATGCTGCAGGAGTAAAAAAAGATGGCAGTGTAGATATGGATAAGCTTGCAGTTTAAAACTACAAAAGATTTAGAAGAATTGAAGTCATATTTTTCTGATTCTAAATTCAAAGAATATAAGCAGTGATAGTATTAAATTTGAAGCTCATCAACTCAGGTTGGTGGGTTTTTCTAGTTTGACAGTCTATTGAAATAAGACTATAATCAAGCTGTATCAGTTTTCGAGGAGGTTTAGATGTACTTTAGATTGGAAAATAAGGAATCCCATAAATCACAAGAAATTGGGAATTTGATTCGTGCTTATAATCGTTACAAAAGAGAAGAGGCTGAAAGTGAGCCATTGAATCTTTATGTTGAAGATGAGATGGGCAATCTTCTGGCAGGCTTAGTAGCAGAGACTTTTGGAAATTGGTTGGAAATTGAGTATTTGTTTGTAAAAGAGGAATTGCGAGGGCAAGGAATCGGTTCAAAACTATTGCAACAGGCTGAAAGTGAAGCTAAGAATCGAAACTGTCGTTTTGCCTTTGTCAATACTTACCAGTTTCAAGCGCCAGACTTTTATCAAAAACATGGATACAAGGAAGTCTTTGCTTTGCAAGACTATCCCTACACAGGGCAAAGATTTTATTACCAAAAGAATTTGTAAGGTGAATATGAAAGCATAAGGCAAAGAGGGGTTCTTGACATAAGTATGGAGGGGATTCTCGATAAATACCAGTTAAATCCTACAAATTGTGTCTTTCTAGACGATATTGAGGACAATCCAATCGCAGCTGATAAATTGGGAACCAAGGTCTATAAGATTAAGAAAAGAAGCGATGCCGTCGATTTTTTGAAAAAAATTGAATAAGCAGAAAACTCTCTATCATTTAGGTGGTAGAGGTTTTTTGTTAATAAAATTTTACAAAATGACATTTATATATTGCATTAAGTTAGATATATGATATAATATATTAAAAAGAGGCGCAACTTTTTAAAATTAATGGGAATCAAAGAGAAAACCAAGAATATTAATGGAGGAATTACAAAATGGAAGTTATAAATGTAAGTAAACATTATGGTCATTCAATCATTCTCAAAGATATAAATTTTGCACTTAATAAGGGTG
>CAUTXU010000003.1:0-30420 GCA_963542415.1 uncultured Streptococcus sp. | reverse complement strand
TTAAGGATCCAGCGGTAACACCAGTTGTAGATCCAAGCAACTTGACTGAAGCAGACAAAGCTAAGGTAGCAGAAGCAGTTAAGAAATCAAACCCAACAGTAACAGATGTTAAGGTTGGCAAAGATGGCACAACCACAGTCACCTTCCCAGATGGTACAACAGCCGTAATTCCATCAGGTAATGCAGTTAAGAAATCATCAGATAACGCAGTTAAGGACCCAGCGGTAATACCAGTTGTAGATCCAAGTAACTTGACTGAAGCAGAAAAAGCTAAGGTAGCAGAAGCAGTTAAGAAATCAAACCCAACAGTAACAGATGTTAAGGTTGGCAAAGATGGCACAACCACAGTCACCTTCCCAGATGGTACAACAGCCGTTATCCCATCAGGTGATACAGTTAAGAAATCTAATCCAACAGCAACAGATGTTAACGTAGGTAAAGGTGGCACAACAGCAGTAATCCCAGCTAATAAAGCAGATGATAAGTCTAAGGATGCAGATGGTGTTAAAGATCCATCAGTAACACTAGTTGTAGATCCAAGCAACTTGACTGAAGCAGACAAAGCTAAGGTAGCAGAAGCAGTTAAGAAATCAAACCCAACAGCAACAGATGTTAAAGTAGGTAAAGATGGTACCACAACAGTAACCTTCCCAGATGGTACAACAGCTGTAATCCCAGCTGATAAAGCAGTTACATCTGCTGAACAAGGTTCACATGGAGTGGCACCAGCTGGTAAGGCAGTTACATCTGCTGAACAAGGCTCAAATGCAGCAACACCAGCTAAGAAAGCAGGAGCGAAAGAGTTGCCAAATACTGGTACAGCAGATTCTACTGTAGCTATGGTAGCAGCAGCCGCAAGTGCATTACTTGGTCTTGGTCTTGCAGGCCGTCGTCGTAAAGAAGACGAAGAAGCTTAATTGGTAGATTATTTGATAATTATCAGATGATAAGTCCGATTTTCAAAGCTTAAATAAGTACCTCTCATAAGAAAATCTCCTAGCAGGAAAATCTGCTAGGAGATTTTTGCATTTCAGGAAGTTGAAGGCTGACTGTAAGCGCGTCATAATCGTCATAATATAGTGGAGTGAAATAAGATGTGAAGAAATAGATTAGAAAATTCAAATTAATTTCTAGGAATATTTTAGTATGCACAATGTAGTATTCTAGATTCAATATGATATATTTTAGGAGTCATGGTATACTATTGTAGTTTCAATATACTATAATTTCTAAAAATATTTTCAAAGCCAAAGTGTACTACTACTGTTTCAATTTTTAATATGTTTCGTTATTATATGATTTTAAAGCCGTCATATTGACATACAATTTAATTTTTACTATAATTCTTGCAGGAGGATACGTCTAATGAAAATAATAAAAAAATTGATGCAAATTGCATTAGCAGTCTTTTTCTTCGGTTTGCTAGCGACAAGTGCAGTATTGGCGGATGATGCTGATTCAGAAGGTTGGCAATTTGTACAAGAAAATGGTAGAACCTACTACAAGAAGGGTGATATCAAAGAAACGGACTGGCGAGTGATTGATGGTAAGACCTATTATTTTGATTATAATGGTGAAATGGTTGTTGGTTGGCAATACATTCCAATGCCAGTTAAAGGATATACAATTGGTCCTTACCCTAATGGTATAAGATTAGAAGGTTCCCCAATGCCAGAATGGTACTACTTTGACAAAAATGGAGTGCTACAAGAGTTTGTTGGTTGGAAAGCATTAGAGGTTAAAACTAAAGACAGTGTTGGAAGAAAGTATGGGGAAAAACGTACAAATCCGGAAGATAAAGAAGAGAAGAGTTTTTACACGAACTATTACTTTAATCAAAATCATTCTTTAGAGACAGGTTGGCTTTATGACCAGTCTAATTGGTATTATCTAGCTAAAACGGAAATTAATGGAGAAAACTATATTAGTGGTGAGAGACGTGCAGGTTGGATAAATGATGGTTCAGCTTGGTACTATCTAGATCCAGAAACTGGTATCATGCAAACAGGCTGGCAATATCTTGGTAACAAGTGGTACTACCTCCGTTCATCAGGAGCTATGATAATTGGCTGGTATCAAGAAGGTTCGACTTGGTATTATTTAGATGCTCAAAATGGCGATATGAAAACAGGCTGGCAATATCTTGGTAACAAGTGGTACTATCTCCGTTCATCAGGAGCTATGGCAACTGGTTGGTATCAAGATGGTTCAACTTGGTACTACCTAAATGCAGGTAATGGAGATATGAAGACAGGCTGGTTCCAGGTCAATGGCAAATGGTACTATGCTTACAACTCAGGTGCTTTGGCAGTGAATACAACCGTAGATGGCTATTCTGTCAACTATAATGGCGAATGGGTTCGGTAATGACAGGGCGCTTATAATTATATTAGAACACTCGCTTAATCGAAGGAGTGACTTATTGTACTTGACCTGACGATTGGGGAGATTAAAAGCATGTGAAATCTACACATGCTTTTTCGTTAGTTATGAGTGTTGAACTTGACTAACCATTGACAAAAGATAAGAGTAATCAAAATAAGATACAAAAATATCAATGCCAACTGCACCGAAACGCCCGATGCTATGGATAGGGCTAATAGGGAGAGCAGAGACGGGGCGAGAATGTCCACTGTGCTCAGAGCAGAGCCCACCGTCCCCATCTTGTCACTGGGGATATAGGCAAAGACAGCTGCTTGTAGGCGAGGGCTGAGAATGCCGATAATCGTAGAACTGATGAAACTGGTCATGAAAATCACGATATAGGCTTGACAAAAGATACTAGTTATTAGAGCCAATAGGGAAATCTCACAGAAAACCAAGAGGTGCGTGAAACGGATATTTTTAAATAGATTACTGCTGGTCATATTGCCAAGGATAGCTCCACAAGAAATGATGATGGAGAGCAGGGCGAGGAGTTGCCCAATGCTCAGTTGTGCTAGTGTCTGTTGGATGAAGCGGAGGGCAATCAGCCGAGGAGACACATCCAAGATGGCAATCATACTGGTCGTCAGAAACAGTAGTATGACGGTCTCTTTTAATCTCAGGAGCACAGCCAGCGACTGTCTAAGATGTTGAAAATATTTCTTAAAAGTCAGTGCTGTATGTGACATTTCAATCCTTTTTTCAACCTCATACAAGGTATGTCGAATAACATACAGGCCCAAAAAGGCAATGACAAAAGTCAGAGTGTTGATAAGGGAAATAGTTTGAATACTCATAACATTGATAAGGAACGCGCCAGCCAGATTGGCAACAATGCGGACAGCCCTCATCAGTGACTGCCTGAACCCCATGGCATCATGCAGGTCGTCCTTAATTACACTGATGTAGAGGGCGTTCATCATGTAGGCAGACAGGTAGCTCAAGGTGTCAGAGATGAGGTTGATGATGACAATCATAATGACTGAAACTAATGAAAAGGGCGATAAGACGAGAAATACTGTCAAAATAGCGTAGAGCAGGATTTTGATTTTGGCAATCCAGAGTGCGTGTTTGACTCTATTTTCTTGAAAATCTCCTAGAATCCCGAGAAAGAGTTGCGATAGTAGGGGAACCATCTCTGAAATGGAAATCAGTAAAATCGCTAGCGGAGCGAAATTGTACTGAGCCACATAATTGATAATGGCGAGGTAGAAAATACTGTCGCCGAATGATGAAAAACAGCTGTTTAGCAGCAACTGTCTATATATGTTGTTTGTCCAAAATAATTTCATACTTTTCCCCTTATGTCTGCACATCGAATGGGAATTTATTATTTAATAGACACCAATATACCCCCATGCTTCCTATTCCAAAGTCAAACAAATCTGCTTTACCACTATCTCCTTGAAACATCAGTAAACCGTGATCATCTCGTTCAGAACATGCTAAAATTACCTGTTGGATTTTTTTCATCAGTAATTTGTTTTGATTGTAGACAGTGGTTTGTAGTAAGCTAGTTATTCCGTGGCAATATCCTGTCATCATTTTTAGATGATGGTTAAAAACAAATTCTTGATATTTACTAATAATATCTTTGTTTCCGTCACAATCGTACATACAAAGATATAAGATTATTCCGGAAATTCCTTCGCACCAAGAAAGTTGTAAATTTCCTAAATTTTCAGTATTAGAAGTAACTTTTTCTAATAATTTTTTTAATTCAGTATGGAATGTATGGAGATCATTATAGAACATAGAAGGTTCTAAGACTTTAGAATAGGCAAATAAAGCATATGCAATTCCACAATATCCATGAGCAAAGCTATAGTCTAAAATGGTTTCTTTGGCTGTATCTCTTTGTAGGAAATAATGATAAATTTCCCCTATACTATTGTGGATGAAAGTTTTAAGAGTATTGTCATTGGTGAATTGATAGTATTTTATTAATGATAATAGGACACCAGATTTTCCCAATGCAAAGTCTATTTCCTCTAGAGTATCATAATTCTCTATTAATTTCTTAGCGGTGTCGTTTGCTAATTTTAGATAGTATTGATTTTTACTGATAGAAAATAAATGTAAGAGTAACCATAGATAGCCTGCATCACCAAATAGCAGTGAGTATTGATATTCATATGTGTGTGTCGTTCTAATTGTCACTGCCTTCTTGATGATAGAGAGTATTTTAGAATCCAGTTCTGGGTGGTACAATTTATTTAGAGGAAACAGTAGTCCAGCTATTCCGTGTTGGAATGATAAATTACTTACGAAATTTCCAAATTCTGTTGAAGAAGTGATTCTTCCTTCAGAATTTACAGTTTTATCTAGTAAAAATCGTAGAACACTATTACATTCTGTTTTGTAATCATATTTATGTTCCTCTATTTTTTTAATTTTGACTAAATTATTTGTTTGACTTAAATTTAGTAGATATTGTAACCAAAATAGTTGCTCATCTGTGAGCTGACCTTGAGTATGTGATAGTTCTAGTAATTGTTCTATTTTGTTCAGTACAGTTATATGATATTTAGAGTCGCCTTTAAGAAATTTTAATGTTCCACTCGTAAATATATAATATCCTAGCATACATAGAGCAAAATACACTTGTCCAATAGTACTTTGTTTTAAGTCTACATCAGGATTGACAAAAAAAGGTGTGTGTACATTACGTACAGTAGTCATGATAGGTTCTAAGTTTTCTAAGTCAATCAAAAAAACATCATCAGTTTTAGAAGAGTATAGAAAATTTGAAGGTGATAAGTCCCCGATTTTATATCCCTCAGAATGAATATCATTTAGAATATCAACTATTTTATTCATAATACCTATTCTTTTGTTTGTATCGATGTTTGACTGTTTCAAAAAATTAAGTAAGTCTACTCCATCTATAAAATCTTGAACTACGAAGTAATCATCTGAGATATAAAAATCTTCTATAAAGTATCCAGTATATGTCTTGGATTCAAATGATTGTAATAATAATGCTTCATTACGTAATTCATCGTTAGCATAATACTTCCCCTCAAAATCATACGATAAGAATGGGCGACACTGCTTAATAATGACTTTTTGGTGAGTTGAGCTTAGAGAGGCTCTATATACATTTCCTCTGTTGGATTTTTTTAGTATACACTCCATATTATAGTTTGTAATAGGGGTATTTGATTGATTTTGAGTTTTAACATCAACTAAAAAATAATCTTCTAGCTCTTGATTTGTAAATAGAGGTTTAACATATGTAGGTAGAATTGGATAATTAAGCCTTTTATCTTCTACGAAATTGCCAGTATTATCTTTGATAAGATAAAGTAATTTTTTGTTTTGTTTATCATATCTTCTAATTTTTTTGAATGCTCCAAAGCGATAATGTACAGGAGAGTGGCGTCCACATTGAAAATCTGTCAGTATTCTAGGGGCTTTGAATTCTGTAAGAAGTGATACTAAGTCAAGAATAGTACTTCTTGCCTCTCCTGAACTATTATTGTAGATTGTAATAAATTTGTTTGCAGTTGGTGATATTTCTCGGGGAGAGTTAATCTTTTTTAGTCTATGAATATTCTTACAAACTTTAAAGCAGTATTGATGTTTAATTAGAAAAGGTAATAGTATACGGAATATTTTCTTATAATCTTTTAATTGGGTGCTAATATGAATTTTCCACCCTTGGTCTACCGTAAGATTCTGTTTTGCAATATAACACCAATCTTCATCTTCAGTATATACTATATTATTAGACAAAAGACTGTTTTTTATAAAATCCATACATTTCTCCTTACAAATAATACTCAATGAAAATCAAAGAGCAAACTAGGAAGCTAGCCGCAAGCTGTACTTGAGTACGGTAAGGCGACGCTGACGTGGTTTGAAGAGATTTTCGAAGAGTATAAAATAAGCCTCTTTCGACTGTTTTGCGGAAAGAGGCCTGTTATATATTAGTTATCCAGTGACGCTACAACTGACACCACATGTGATTTCACAAAGCTCTAGCATATCTTGTTCGTTTGTATTTTCACTTGGTAGCATTTCGAGTTCGATTAGAGTGCTCATGTTTGCCCCCCCATAATATTATTTACAGTTTTTGTCCGGTAAGGGTAGCTGTATGAACCTTAAGTGATATACATTGATTGAATAGGATCCTTTAGTTAGATTCAATCAATCTATAACACATCAATATAATAACTCTTTTAGGATGACTTGTCAAATATTAGTATATATTTTTACATCTTGAATTGTCAAATTAAGTGTATACAATAGAATGAAATAAGAAATGAACAAATCGATTAGGAAAGTTAACTTAATTTCTAGAAATGTTTTAGCAACTATAGTGTACTATTCTAGCTTCAATAAACTATAGTTTTCCCGTAGCATACTTCATAAGATAAGGCGTTTTCCACTTAAGAAATTTTCGTGGTCGATTATTTAGAACCTGTATTCACAAAAAAATGTTAAACTAGAGTTATGACCCGCAAAGCATATGATACTGATTTAAACGATCAAGAATGGGCTAAGATTGAACCCTATTTCTCCAAACACTGCACCTATAAATGGCCGAAACGAGTACTTGTTAATGCGACTTTGTACGTCACTAAAACAGGTTGTCAATGGTGCATGCTCCCTCACGACTTTCCTCTTTACCTAACGGTATGGAGTTTCTTTCGTCGTTCTATGATGACAGGTTGGTTTCAGGTCAATGGCAAATGGTACTATGCTTATAGTTCAGGCGCCTTGGCAGTGAATACCACTGTAGAAGGCTATTCTGTCAACTATAATGGCGAATGGATTCAATAATGAAAGAGGCGATTGTGAATGGAAACAATCGCTTTTTTTGTGAAAATATAATAAAATGGATAGGAGAGAATAAATACTTGTAGGAAAAAATAATACTCTTCGAAAATCAAATTCAAACCACGTCAGCGTCGCCTTACCGTACTCAAGTACAGCCTGCGGCTAGCTTCCTAGTTTGCTTTTTGATTTTCATTGAGTATGAGACGGCTTTTCCGTCTAGCAAAAGGAAAACATGACAAAAAAAGTTGGTGTCGGTCAGGCACATAGTAAGATAATTTTAATAGGGGAGCATGCGGTCGTTTACGGTTATCCTGCTATCTCCCTGCCTCTTTTGGAGGTGGAGGTGACTTGTAAGGTAGTTCCTGCAGCGAGTCCTTGGCGTCTCTATGAGGAGGATACCTTGTCCATGGCGGTGTATGCCTCACTGGAGTATTTGAATATCAAAGAAGCCTGCATTCGCTGTGAGATTGACTCAGCTATCCCTGAAAAACGGGGAATGGGTTCGTCAGCTGCTATCAGCATAGCGGCCATTTGTGCGGTATTTGACTACTATCATGCAGAACTGCCTCATGATGTACTAGAAATCTTGGTCAATCGGGCGGAGATGATTGCCCATATGAATCCTAGTGGTTTGGATGCTAAGACCTGTCTCAGTGACCAGCCTATTCGCTTTATTAAGAACGTAGGATTTACAGAGCTTGAGATGAATCTATCCGCCTATTTGGTGATTGCCGACACGGGCGTTTATGGTCATACCCGTGAAGCCATCCAAGTGGTTCAAAGCAAGGGTAAGGATGCTCTGCCGTTTTTGCATGCCTTGGGAGAATTGACTCGGCAGGCAGAAGAAGCAATTTCACGAAAAGATGCTGAAAGATTGGGCCAAATCCTCAGTCAAGCGCATTTACATCTAAAAGAAATTGGTGTTAGTAGCCCTGAGGCAGATTCTTTGGTTGAAACGGCTCTTAAACATGGGGCTCTGGGTGCCAAGATGAGCGGTGGTGGGCTTGGAGGCTGTATCATAGCCTTGGCACCCAATTTGCCACACGCACAAGAACTAGCAGAAAGATTAGAAGAGAAAGGAGCTGTTCAGACATGGATAGAGAGCCTGTAACAGTACGTTCCTACGCAAATATTGCTATTATCAAATATTGGGGAAAGAAAAAAGAAAAAGAGATGGTGCCTGCTACTAGCAGTATTTCTCTGACTTTGGAAAATATGTACACGGAGACGACCTTGTCGCCTTTACCGACGGATGCGATGGCTGATGCCTTTTATATCAATGGCCAGTTACAAAATGAGGCGGAGCATGCCAAGATGAGCAAGATTATTGACCGTTATCGTCCAGCTGGTGAGGGCTTTGTTCGAATTGATACTCAAAACAATATGCCTACCGCAGCGGGCCTGTCCTCAAGTTCTAGTGGTTTGTCTGCCTTAATCAAGGCTTGTAATGCTTATTTTCAGCTTGGATTGACTCGGAGCCAGTTGGCACAGGAGGCTAAGTTTGCCTCAGGATCTTCTTCTCGAAGTTTTTATGGACCACTAGGTGCTTGGGATAAGGATAGTGGGGAAATTTACCCTGTAGAGACAGACTTGAAACTAGCTATGATTATGTTGGTGCTAGAGGACAAGAAAAAACCAATCTCTAGCCGTGATGGGATGAAACTTTGTGTGGAAACCTCGACGACCTTTGATGACTGGGTTCGTCAGTCTGAGAAAGACTATCAGGATATGCTGGTTTATCTCAAAGAGAACGACTTTGCTAAGGTTGGGGAATTAACGGAGAAAAATGCTCTTGCTATGCACGCTACGACAAAAACAGCCTCACCAGCCTTTTCTTATCTGACCGATGCAAGCTATGAAGCAATGGACTTTGTCCGCCAGCTTCGTGAGCAAGGGGAAGCCTGCTACTTTACTATGGATGCTGGTCCCAATGTCAAAGTCCTCTGTCAAGAGAAAGACTTGGAGCATTTATCAGAAATCTTCGGTCAACGTTATCGCTTGATTGTGTCAAAAACAAAGGATTTGAGCCAAGATGATTGCTGTTAAAACTTGCGGGAAACTCTATTGGGCAGGGGAATATGCTATTTTAGAGCCAGGGCAGTTGGCCTTGATAAAGGCTATTCCCATCTATATGAAGGGCGAGATTGCTTTTTCTGACAGCTACCGTATCTACTCAGATATGTTTGATTTTGCAGTAGACTTGACGCCCAATCCTGACTACAGCTTGATTCAAGAAACGATTGCTTTGATGAATGACTTCCTCGCCGATTGTGGGCAGACCTTGCGACCTTTTTCTTTGGAAATCCGTGGAAAAATGGAACGAGAAGGCAAAAAGTTTGGTCTGGGTTCTAGCGGTAGCGTCGTTGTCTTGGTTATCAAGGCTTTGCTGGCTCTGTATAATCTTTCATTTGATCAGGATCTCTTGTTCAAGCTGGCAAGTGCTGTCTTGCTCAAGCGCGGAGACAATGGTTCTATGGGAGACCTTGCCTGTATTGTGGCAGAGGAATTGGTTCTTTACCAGTCATTTGATCGCCAGAGGGTGGCTGCTTGGTTGGAAGAAGAAAATTTGTCGACAGTTTTAGAGCGTGATTGGGGCTTTTCAATTTCACAAGTGAAACCAACTTTAGAATGTGATTTCCTAGTGGGATGGACCAAGGAAGTGGCTGTATCGAGTCACATGGTCCAGCAAATCAAGCAAAATATCAATCAGAATTTTTTAAGTTCCTCAAAAGAAACGGTGGCTGCTTTGGTAGAAGCCTTGGAACAGGGGAAATCAGAAAAAATTATCGAGCAAGTAGAAGTAGCCAGCAAGCTCTTAGAAGGCTTGAGCGCAGATATTTACACGCCTTCGCTTAGACAGTTGAAAGAAGCTAGTCAAGATTTGCAGGCTGTTGCCAAGAGTAGCGGTGCTGGTGGTGGTGACTGTGGTATTGCCTTGAGTTTTGATACGCAATCAACTGAAACCTTAAAAAATCGTTGGGCCGATCTGGGGATTGAGCTCTTATACCAAGAAAGGATAGGACATGACGACAAATCGTAAGGACGAGCATATCCGCTATGCCCTTGAGCAGAAAAGTTCCTATAATAGCTTTGATGAGGTGGAGTTGATTCATTCTTCCTTGCCTCTTTACGACCTGGATGAGATTGATTTGTCTACAGAGTTTGCAGGTCGAAAGTGGGATTTTCCTTTTTATATCAATGCCATGACAGGTGGAAGTGATAAAGGACGAGAAATCAATCAAAAACTAGCTCAGGTGGCGGAAGCCTGTGGTATTTTATTTGTGACGGGTTCTTATAGCGCAGCCCTAAAAGATCCAACAGATGACTCATTTTCTGTCAAGTCTAGCCATCCAAATCTCCTTCTTGGAACCAATATTGGATTGGACAAGCCTGTTGAGTTGGGACTTCAGACTGTAGAAGAGATGAATCCCCTTCTCCTGCAGGTGCATGTCAATGTTATGCAGGAATTGCTCATGCCAGAGGGAGAAAGAACGTTTAGAAGCTGGCAATCGCATCTGGCAGACTATAGCAAACAAATCCCTGTTCCGATTGTCCTCAAGGAAGTGGGCTTTGGAATGGATGTGAAGACCATCGAAAGAGCCTATGAACTGGGCGTTCGAACCGTTGACCTGTCAGGTCGTGGTGGTACCAGCTTTGCCTATATCGAAAACCGCCGCAGTGGCCAACGTGATTACCTCAATCAATGGGGCCAGTCCACCATGCAAGCCCTTCTCAATGCCCAAGACTGGAAAGACAAGGTCGAACTCTTGGTCAGTGGAGGGGTTCGGAATCCGCTGGATATGATTAAGTGTTTAGTTTTTGGTGCCAAGGCTGTGGGGTTGTCACGAACCGTTCTAGAGTTGGTTGAAACCTATTCAGTAGAAGAAGTGATTGGCATTGTCCAAGGCTGGAAAGATGATTTACGACTCATCATGTGTGCCCTTAATTGTGCCACCATAGCAGATCTACAAAAAGTAGACTATCTTCTTTATGGAAAATTAAAAGAAGCAAAGGATCAGATGAAAAAGGCGTAACCACCGCCTTTTTTCCATCTTCAGACCGAGGTGACTTTTTTGAATTGTGATAAAATAGAAGGGAGAGGATGAACCTATGAGAAAATTTAAAATCTTTTTATTTATCGAAGCCTGTCTTTTGACGGGAGCTCTGATTTTGATGGTTTCAGAGCATTTTTCACGTTTTCTGCTGATTTTATTCCTCTTTTTGCTTTTGATTCGCTATTACACTGGTAAAGAGGGCAATAATCTTCTTTTAGTAGTGGCAACCATTCTCTTCTTTTTCATCGTCATGCTCAATCCCTTTGTGATTCTAGCTATTTTTGTTGCGGTCATCTATAGCCTCTTTCTTCTTTATCCGATGATGAACCAGGAAAAAGAGCAGACCAATTTGGTTTTTGAAGAGGTGGTAACGGTTAAGAAGGAGAAAAATCGTTGGTTTGGAAATCTCCATCATTTTTCAAGCTACCAGACTTGCCAGTTTGATGATATCAATCTCTTTCGCCTCATGGGCAAGGATACTATTCATCTGGAGAGGGTCATCTTAACCAATCATGACAATGTCATTATCCTCAGAAAGATGGTAGGAACGACCAAAATCATTGTACCTGTAGATGTGGAAGTCAGTCTCAGCGTTAACTGTCTCTATGGTGATTTGACTTTTTTCAACCAGCCCAAGCGAGCCCTCCGCAATGAACACTATCATCAAGAAACAAGAGACTATCTCAAGAGTAACAAGAGTGTCAAGATTCTCTTGACCACTATGATTGGGGATGTTGAGGTGGTCAGAGGATGAAAAAACAAGCTTATGTAATCATTGCTCTCACCTCCTTCCTGTTTGTCTTATTTTTCTCCCACAGCTTGCTGGAAATCCTTGACTTTGACTGGTCTATTTTCTTGCACGATGTCGAAAAAACAGAAAAATTTGTCTTTTTGTTGTTGGTATTCAGCATGTCCATGACCTGTCTCTTAGTCCTGTTTTGGCGAGGTGTCGAAGAGCTTTCTTTAGGAAAAATGCAGGCCAATCTCAAGCGTTTGTTGGCAGGGAAAGAAGTGGTTCAGGTTTCTGATCCAGATTTGGATGCCAGTTTCAAGTCCTTGTCAGGGAAACTTAACCTCTTGACAGAGGCTCTTCAAAAAGCTGAAAATCGCAGTCTTACTCAGGAAGAGGAAATCATCGAGAAAGAACGAAAGCGGATTGCTCGGGATTTGCACGATACCGTCAGTCAGGAGTTGTTTGCGGCCCACATGATTTTGTCAGGTATCAGTCAGCAGGCTTTGAAACTGGATAGAGAAAAGATGCAGACCCAGTTGCAGAGTGTCACAGCTATTTTAGAAACTGCCCAGAAGGATTTGCGGGTCTTGCTCCTGCATTTGCGACCAGTTGAATTGGAACAAAAGAGCTTGATAGAAGGGATTCAAATTCTCCTAAAAGAGCTTGAGGACAAGAGTGATCTCAAGGTTAGTCTTAAGCAAAATGTGATGAAATTACCTAAGAAAATCGAGGAGCATGTCTTCCGTATCCTGCAAGAGTTAATCAGCAATACCCTCCGTCATGCCCAGGCATCTTGTCTGGATGTCTATCTCTATCAGACGGATCTTGAATTGCAGCTGAAGGTGGTGGACAATGGGATTGGTTTCCAGTTGGGGAGTTTAGACGACTTGAGTTATGGACTGCGAAACATAAAGGAGCGGGTCGAAGATATGGCAGGGACGGTTCAGTTATTGACAGCTCCTAAGCAAGGTCTGGCAGTTGATATCCGTATTCCCTTGCTAGATAAGGAATCATAAAGGAGTAAAGATGAGAATTTTACTAGTAGATGACCATGAAATGGTTCGATTGGGCTTGAGAAGCTACTTTGACCTCCAAGACGATGTAGAAGTTGTGGGCGAGGCGGCAAACGGGTCTCAAGGCATTGACTTGGCCTTGGAATTGCGTCCAGATGTTATTGTCATGGATATCGTCATGCCTGAGATGAATGGGATTGATGCGACCTTGGCCCTCCTCAAAGAATGGCCTGAAGCCAAAATATTAATAGTCACATCTTACTTGGACAATGAAAAGATCATGCCGGTCTTGAATGCTGGTGCTAGGGGCTATATGCTCAAGACTTCTAGTGCAGATGAATTGCTCCATGCCGTCCGTAAGGTGGCTGCTGGCGAGTTGGCCATTGAGCAAGAGGTCAGCAAGAAGGTCGAATACCACCGCAATCACATAGAACTACATGAGGACCTGACTGCGCGTGAGCGAGATGTTCTCCAACTCATCGCCAAGGGCTACGAAAATCAGCGTATCGCAGACGAACTTTTTATCTCTCTCAAGACGGTCAAGACCCATGTGTCTAATATCCTAGCCAAACTTGAAGTCAGCGATCGTACCCAGGCTGCAGTCTATGCCTTTCAGCACCACTTGGTGGGGCATGAGGAGTTTTAGTAGTTATATAAAATAATGTTGGAGAAATGACTTAATTTAGTATCAAAGAAGCGAGCAAGTACCTCTAGCACAATAAAATATTTTTTTCACAATATTTTATGTTATTTGTTGACATTCATTTTATAGGGGAGTAGAATGGAATCAGAAATAGTCAGTTTAATATATTATATAGTATAAAAAATCCAAAAGGAGGTTAAAATCATGTCTCCGTAAATTATCAAAACAAGATCACTAGAGCGTTAAGGTCTTTGTTTCATCTCTTTAAGTATGCTATAAAAAAATATGGTTAAACTAACTCTATCTCACAGTTTCAATTCGTGGAGGAAACGGCTATGAAAAAATCTAAACTACTTACACTTGGTTTGCTTGCAGGTGCTGGTCTACTTTTGTCTATCAATCAAGCACAAGCTGCAGATACTTGGGTTAAAAATGGTGCTGACTGGAATCTTTCACAAGATGGCAGTCTCGCTAAAAACAAATGGGTACAAAACGCAGGTTCTTGGTACCATTTTGACGGTTCTGGTAAAATGCAGACAGGCTGGCTCAAAGATGGGAATACATGGTATTCACTCGCAGATAGTGGCGCCATGCGTACTGGCTGGTACAAGGAAGGAAATACATGGTATTCACTAGCAGATAGTGGCGCCATGCGTACTGGCTGGTACAAGGAAGGAAATACATGGTATTCACTCGCAAATAGTGGCGCTATGCGTACTGGTTGGTACAAAGAAGGATCTACTTGGTACTACCTAAAAGGCAGTGGCGCTATGGCAACAGGATGGGCGACTGCAAATGGTAAATGGTCTTACTTTGAAAAATCAGGTGCTATGGTCGCAGACAGAGCTGTTCCAGCCAGTGATGGGGAAAGTTACGTTATTGGTAAGGATGGTTATATGTTAACCAGACTTCCAAGTGAAGTTGAACAAGATCCTTTTGATGATACAGTTATTACAGATATCGTTACTTTGTCTGATGGTTATGACTATCACCTTGTTCATAAGAAAGATGGAGTTGTTATCGAAAAGAATGCCTGGTATATCAAACCTATTGTTGAACGTTTTTCTTATCAAAAGATTGGCGATATAAAACGAAATACTTTAGATGCAATTACTGATAATAAAAAACCAGGGGAAGAAATTGATCCTAAAGCTGTCATAAAGAATTTCCAAAACTTACCAAATAAGTATTACTTTGGAGCAGATGGACGTAAGGTTGCGAATCTACCAGAATTCACTACTCACTTCCCTATTCAAAAAGTTGGATCTGAACTTTATCTTAGAAATTCAAGTCCAGTTATTAGTCTAGAATCATCTGGATTTACAATTAATGACAATAAACTTTATCTAAGAGCTGCCAATGATCATAATGGTAAGCTTGTAACTGGATATTTTACAATGTTTATGGACGGATTATTATCTAAAGATCACCATATTTTGGGCTATGCAGATGAATCTGGTGAAATCGTGAAGATGAAAGTTTTGCCTAATGATTTCCGTGATCATATTGAAAAAGGAATTCCCGGTTTTTATGGAGAAACTGTTCGATATGACGGTTCAACAGGAAATGTTTCTGTTGTGAAATAAACTATCTGACATAGTAAAATAAAAAAAGCGAACAGCTTCGTTTTCTAGGAAGTCATGTTCGCTTTTATTCATAATGTAATAGTTATTGTTTGGTCTCTATTTCAAAAAAATCTACTTGATAATAATCACGAACTTCTTTTTTCATTTCCTCTAGTAATCGACTTTCATCTGTTGATTCGAGTAAGGATAGTCCTTTATTAATCATAGCATGTTCCTCAGTAACGATTCCCAGACGTACTTGAGCTACACCCAATAAATCGTATCGTTTCATTTTTTTTGATAAATCAAGACATTCTTGAATTAAGCATAGACAGGCATTTTTCTTCCCTGCTTCAAGGTACATTCGTGTCATATTGGCTAGAATGGAGTAATGAATACTTTGAATTGGACGATAATCTGTGTATTTATTTAGAGATTTTACAAGTCTTTGACGTAGCATTTCTAGTGAATCAATAGGGAAATGGAAAATAATCATCACTAGCAATCGTAAATCTGAGAGGAACCACTGATCTCTTTTTTCCAATTCTTTCCATAACTCCTCAGCCAAGGCTTGAGCTTTATCGGAAAACTGATTTTCAATCACTTCTATAAAAATGGTTAATTCTTTTACAGCATGTTCTATTGGGATATCATTCTGCACGTCATCTAGATAAATTTGACATTTTGATAGCAGTGTCTTCATTTCTTCTAGATTAGGTGAAGAAATGACTTGATAGTATTCTGAAAATAATTTCTTACGAGAATCCATTTGGTAATGTTGACAAATATAATGAAATTCATCGAAACACATATCAATTTGCCTCAACAGCAACTCCATAGTGTCATACCTAGGAGTAGAATGATTATTTTCAAACTTAGATAAGTTAGAATGAGTAATGTAGTCACCACAGACCTCGTTTTGTGTAATCCCTTTTGATTTACGAATGTATTTATAAACTGAACCAATATCCCACCGCATATTTTTGCCTCCCAAAAATGTTCCAAAAGTAGAAGTTTTAAGAAAACACTTATATTTAGTATATCATAAAGGTGTGGGGTGGGCAATGATGATAGAAAGAAGGTGTTGGTTTACTCTTAACGATTATTAGGAGTTATTTAGAATATTTATGATGGAAAAATATATTTTGATAACAATTTAATAAAGGAGGAAATAACTATGAAAAAATCTAAACTACTCACTCTTGGTTTACTTGCAGGTGCTGGTCTACTATTGTCTATCAACCAAGCACAGGCTGCAGATACTTGGGTTAAAAATGGTGCTGACTGGAATCTTTCACAAGATGGCAGTATTGCCAAAAATAAATGGGTGCAAAATGCTGGCTCTTGGTATCACTTCGATAGCGCTGGTAAAATGCAGACAGGCTGGCTCAAAGACGGAAATACATGGTATTCCCTAGCAGATAGTGGCGCTATGCGTACTGGCTGGTACAAGGAAGATGGCACATGGTACTCCCTAGCAGATAGTGGCGCCATGCGTACAGGTTGGTACAAAGAAGGGGCTACATGGTATTACCTCAAAGGCAGTGGCGCTATGGCAACAGGATGGGCGACTGCAAATGGTAAATGGTCTTACTTTGAAAAATCAGGTGCTATGGTCGCAGACAGAGCTGTTCCAGCCAGCGATGGAGAAAGTTATGTTATTGGTAAGGATGGCTATCTAGCAAATAGAAAAGATGCTGGATACAATATTCATGATATTGTCAAACTTGGAGATGGGCAAGAATATTTGCTAAATGCTAAAGGTGACGATGTTATTATTGAAAAAAACACTTGGTATATCAAGCCTGAAATCAAGAAGTTTTCCGACAAATATGGGGATGAAGTTTCAAATACAATCTTAGCTTTAGTAGATAATAAAGAAGAAGGACAAGAAATTGATCCTAAAGCTGTTATTCGTAATTTCCAAAATCTACCAGGTCGATATTACTTTGGAGCAGATGGTCGTAGAGTATTACCACTTCCAGAGATGACAACTAGATCAGAAATCAAAAAAGTTGGCAATGATCTTTATCTAGAAGACCCAGGTGTACGACTTAGACTTCCATCTACTGACTTCACAATCAATAATAATAAACTATACTATTTAGATAATGAACAAGGTAAGCTCAAAACAGGTTACTTTGTATTGATCGATGATGGTATGTCTACAACCCACTATCATTTCCTTGTATATGCAGACCAATCTGGAGAAGTTCTTAAGATGAAACGCTTGCCATCAGGATTTTCAGATTATTTTGACAAAGAAATCGATGGTTTCTATGGTCAAAAAATTAAGATTACACAGCCAAATAAGTATGAATATTACAAGGTTCTTGTGGTTAAATAATACAAAACGAATCGCCTAATGAGGGATGTGTGGGCGATTCGTTTTTTACTGTAATCAGCCATTATTAAACATCTTTTATAAGATTATATTCGAAACCTAAAGAAAACTAAGAAGAAACCGTACCTCCCCTATCATTGAAAAGCGCATTCGTTACTTGAAAAAAGTCGTCCATTTATGTTATAATAGACTGTATTTAAAAAATTTTAAGGAGAAATGACAGAATGTCTGTATCATTTGAAAACAAAGAAACAAACCGTGGTGTCTTGACTTTCACTATCTCTCAAGACCAAATCAAACCAGAATTGGACCGTGTCTTCAACTCAGTGAAGAAATCTCTTAATGTTCCAGGTTTCCGTAAAGGTCACCTTCCACGCCCTATCTTCGACAAAAAATTTGGTGAAGAGTCACTTTACCAAGACGTTATGAACGCTCTTTTGCCAAACGCTTATGAAGCAGCTGTAAAAGAAGCTGGTCTTGAAGTCGTTGCTCAACCAAAAATTGACGTAACTTCAATGGAAAAAGGTCAAGACTGGGTTATCACTGCTGAAGTTGTTACAAAACCTGAAGTAAAATTGGGTGACTACAAAAACCTTGAAGTATCAGTAGATGTAGAAAAAGAAGTAACTGACGCTGACGTTGAAGAGCGTATCGAACGCGAACGCAACAACTTGGCTGAATTGGTTATCAAAGAAGCTGCTGCTGAAAACGGCGACACTGTTGTCATCGACTTCGTTGGTTCTATCGACGGTGTTGAATTTGATGGTGGAAAAGGTGAAAACTTCTCACTTGGACTTGGTTCAGGTCAATTCATCCCTGGTTTCGAAGACCAATTGGTAGGTCACTCAGCTGGTGAAACTGTTGATGTAGTTGTAACATTCCCAGAAGACTACCAAGCAGAAGATCTTGCAGGTAAAGAAGCTAAATTCGTGACAACTATCCACGAAGTAAAAGCTAAAGAAGTTCCAGCTCTTGACGATGAACTTGCAAAAGACATCGACGAAGAAGTTGAAACACTTGCTGAATTGAAAGAAAAATACCGCAACGAATTGGCTGCTGCTAAAGAAGAAGCTTACAAAGATGCAGTTGAAGGTGCAGCAATTGATAAAGCTGTAGAAAACGCTGAAATCGTAGAACTTCCAGAAGAAATGATCCACGAAGAAGTTCACCGTTCAGTAAATGAATTCCTTGGAAACTTGCAACGTCAAGGTATCAATCCTGACATGTACTTCCAAATCACTGGAACTACTCAAGAAGACCTTCACAAACAATACGAGGGAGAAGCTGAGTCACGTACTAAGACTAACCTTGTTATCGAAGCAGTTGCCAAAGCTGAAGGATTTGATGCTTCAGAAGAAGAAATCCAAAAAGAAATCGAGCAATTGGCTGCAGACTACAACATGGAAGTGGCACAAGTACAAAGCTTGCTTTCAGCTGATATGTTGAAACATGATATCACAATCAAAAAAGCTGTTGAATTGATCACAAGCACAGCAACAGTTAAATAATCTTATACCCTTCGAAAATCTCTTCAAACCACGTTAGCGTCGCCTTACCGTACTCAAGTACAGCTTACGGCTATCTTCCTAGTTTGCTCTTTGATTTTCATTGAGTATTAATAGATAAAAATCCCACCTGACTAGGTGGGTTTTCTGATGCACTATTTTCCAAAAATCTCTTTGAGATCTGCGTCTGTAATCCCAATCATGGCGGGGATGCTATCCCAGTTTTCTTCGGTTAGGATGTAGGATTGTTCAGAGGTACTTGATGTGGCTGTTTCAGAGACAGCTTGTTGCTTTTCTTCAATATTTTCAATTAAATCATTGAAGCGTTCAATCAGATAGGTTTTTCGGGCGGTTCCAATGTGTTGGGTAGCATAGTCGAAGGCCTGTAATTCACCTAGTAAGATGAGTTTGCTTTTGGCGCGTGTAATGGCTGTGTAGATGAGATTCCGCTCCAGCATACGCCTGCTAGCACTGGTGATAGGTAGGATGACAACAGGGAACTCACTTCCCTGTGATTTATGGATACTCATGGCATAGGCTAGGCGAATCTTGTACCATTCGTTACGTGGGTAAGAGACCTCATTGCCATCAAAATCCATGACAATCTCGTCTTGTTTCGACTCGGTGTATTTACCAGGAATCAGGTCTGTGATAGCTCCTAAATCCCCATTAAAGACATTGATTTCAGCATCGTTGACCAAGTGAATAACCTTGTCGCCCTTACGATAGTGACATTGGGGAGCCTCAAAACTGAGTTGATCTTTTTGTGGTGGATTAAGGAGGTCTTGCATGAGCTGGTTGATGGCATCAATCCCTGCTGTCCCTCTGTACATAGGAGCCAGAACTTGGATATCACGGGCGGGGATGCCACTTCTGAGGGCAGCGCCTAAGATTTTCTCAATGGTGGCAGGAATATGGCCACTAGCAATTTCAAAGTAGGAACGGTCTGCTTTTTTCTGGGTGAAATCAGCTGGCAAGATGCCCTGTCGAATCTGACTAGCCAAGGTAACGATGGTTGATTCTTCGCTTTGTCGGTAAATTTTTTCCAAGCGAGTCTGAGGAATCAAGGGAATATGAAGCAGATCCGCTAGAACCTGTCCAGGGCTGACAGATGGTAGCTGGTCGCTGTCACCCACGATGAGGATCTTACTGTTAGAAGAGATGTTGGCGAAGAGTTGATTGGCCAGCCAAGTATCTACCATGGAAAATTCATCCACAATGATAAAGTCGGCATCCAGATAATCTTCCAGATGACTGGTATCATCGTCGCCTGTCATTCCCAAGTGGCGGTGTATGGTCGCGCTAGGCAAACCTGTCAATTCATTCATGCGTCGAGCGGCTCGTCCAGTTGGAGCAGCAAGAAGAATGGGCAGGTTGCTTTTTTTCCTGAGGTCAAGTCCTTCTAAAAGGGCATAAACAGCGATGATCCCATTGATAACCGTTGTCTTACCAGTACCAGGCCCACCTGTCAGGATAAAGACCTTGTTTTGGATAGCGTCGCAGATCGCTTGTTTTTGAATGCTATCGTACTCAATCCCCAGTTCTTCCTCGACAGTAGTGATATGTTTTTGAATAATTTCTAAATCATGGCTCTTCTGTTTTCCTTTTTCAAGGATACGAACCAAGTGACTGCGGATGCCTTCCTCAGCGAAAAAGAGGCTGTTGTCAAAAATTTTGGTATCAATCTGCTGAACCTTGTCTTCTTCAATCAGGTAGGAGAGTTCTTGGGCCACTTGGCTGGGGTCCAGTTCCACGGGACGGGAAGACTCAAGGAGAGTAAGGGTTTGTTCTAGCAAATCCCGTGCTTCAACATAGGTGTCCCCTGTTTCCATACAGGCCTGAAAAAGACTATGAACTAGACCGGCGCGGAAGCGTTCAGGAGCCTGACTTTCGATGCCTAGTTCTTCCGCTAATTGGTCAGCAATAGTAAAGCCCAAACCCTTGATATCCTCGACCAACTGGTAGGGATAATTTTCAACCACATCAAGGGTTTCTTCCTTGTAAAAGTCTTGAATCTGAAAGGCTAGTTTGTTGGGAATGCCGTAGTTGGCAAGTTTGGCCAAAACCATCTCGGTTCCGTAGTTGAGACGGAGAGTGGAGACGAAAGCCTCGCGATTTTTGGCAGAGAGTCCTGCGATGCCTTCTAACTTTTCTGGGTGTTGCAGAATTTCGTCAATGGTATTTTCGCCATAGGTATCCACGATTTTCTGAGCTGTCTTGAGACCAATCCCTTTGAAATGGCTACTTGAAAAGTACTTGACCAAGCCCTTACTAGTTGGTTTTGCACGTTCATAACGGCTGATTTGCAGTTGTTCCCCATACTTGGAGTGCTGGACAATTTGTCCCCAAAAAGTATAGTCTTCTCCCTCAATCACATCAGCCATGGTGCCGGTGACAATGATTTCAAAATCATCAAAATCCTCTGCGTCCGTATCTTCGATTTCTAGGAGGAGGATGCGATAAAAATTGCTGGGATTTTCAAAAATAATCCGTTCAATGGTTCCTGAAAAATAAACTTCCATAAAATTCCTTTGCATGAATAGGTGAGAGTTGGGGGGATTATAGTCAATAAACGATCACTTCTCGCGATAGAAGAAGAGGCTGAGATTGTCGCTTCTCGGCCTCTTCGATTTCTTAAAATGTTCCGATACGGGTGATTGGCCAGAAGCGGAATTTAGCTTCCCCTGTGATATCTTTTGCTTTAAAAGTACCTACATGGCGGCTGTCGCTCGAAACCAGGCGGTCATCTCCGAGGAGAAGGTATTCTCCTTCTGGGACAGTAAAGCTAAAATTGGTGTTGTAGTTGACATCAACTGTGAAGGCTTGGGCTTTTTCAGCAATACTCCTAAAGAAAGTGCCTTTATTTCCTTCAAATCCCTTGCCTGAGTAGGTGTTTTGGAGTTTGTCGTCCTTGAAACGTTTGATGTAGTCAGCTAGGTAAGGTTCGTCCGTCTCTTTATCATTGATGTAAAGTTTATCGTTTTCGTAACGGATAGTGTCGCCAGGCATTCCAATCACGCGCTTGACGATGTCCTTATTGCCATCTTCCTCATGGGCCACTACGATATCAAAACGGTCAATAGGGAGGTGTTTGACAACAAAGAGGATTTCGCCATCCGCTAGGGTAGGATCCATGGAATGTCCTTCTACGCGGACATTGCTCCAAAAAAAGATACGGCTCAAAGCTAGTAATGACAGAATCAGGAGGAATAATCCCCACTCTTTTAAGAAATTTTTAAATGAATTCATAACTTACCTTTCTAAGCGTTTTTTCGCTTTTTCAGTATTTTTAAAGTGCAGTTTGGCGCAGAAGTTGAGTCCCTGCATACCATAGGCTTGCAAAATCTGGCTAGCCACCTTATCAGAAGCCGTTCCAGCTCCACTTGGAAGTTGATAGCCCAGTTCTCGTCCTAGATTTTCAAGATTTTCCAGAAAGAGATCACGCGCAATGATAGAAGAAACTGCGACAGCCAAGTATTTGCCCTCAGCCTTTTCTTCTAAGCTGATAGGATTGCTGAAACGATTGGCCTCTTGTGCCAAGTACTTGTCATAATTTTTAGCACTGGTAAAGGCATCAATCACAATTTTCTCAGGCTGAATGCCTTTTTGAAGGAGGAGATAGATAGCCTGATTATGGAGGGCAACCTTAACCGAAACAGCGTTGTAGCGGTCTCCGATGACCTCGTTGTACTTGCTTGGTGAGAGAAGCAGTGCCTGGTGCTGGATTTTTTCCTTGAGGATAGGAGCAATCTGACGGATTTTTTGGTCGGTCAGAGTCTTGGAATCCCCCACACCGAGTTTTCGTAAGAAGTCGTGCTGGTCAGGTGTGACAAAGGAAGCCACAACTGCAAGTCCACCAAAGTAGGAACCATTTCCAACTTCATCTGTCCCAATCAAAGGAAGATTTTGTCCGCTGATTTCCTCTGCAAGCTGATAGCCAAAGAAACTGGCGTATTTCTCAGCCCCTTCACCCTGAAGCAAGACCTTTCCAGAAGTATAGATAGAAACCGTTGCTTGAGGTAGTCGCAAAAAGTAGCGGATATAGGGATTCTTGCTGGGAGCCAGACTGGTTTGATAGTGTTCAAGAAAAGCCTGAATCTCCTTTTCGCTTGGTGTGAGTGTTATACTTGCCATAGTTTCTATTGTACCATAAAAGCAGGCAAATTTGTAAAAACTGACAAAGTTAGCGAATTTTGGTATAATATCGTGAGGTGAATTTTATGGCAAATCTAAATCGATTCAAATTTACATTCGGGAAAAAATCATTAACCTTGACAAGCGAGCATGATAACCTCTTTATGGAGGAAATCGCTAAGGTTGCGACAGAAAAATACCAAGCAATTAAAGAACAAATGCCTAGTGCAGATGATGAAACAATCGCTCTTTTGTTGGCAGTCAACTGTTTATCAACTCAGCTCAGCCGTGAGATTGAATTTGATGATAAGGAGCAAGAATTAGAAGAACTCCGTCACAAGCTTGTGACTTGCAAGCAAGAACAGAGCAAGATTGAGGATTCCTTATGATTTCACTCCTTCTTCTATTGGTCTTGGCTTGGGGATTTTATATCGGCTATCGGAGAGGCCTGCTCTTACAGGTTTATTACCTGATTTCAGCCATGGCATCGGCTTTTGTGGCTGGCCAGTTTTACAAGGGGCTTGGAGAACAATTCCATTTATTACTCCCTTATGCAAATCCGCAGGAAGGTCAGGGGACTTTCTTTTTCCCATCGGATCAACTCTTTCAGTTGGATAAGGTCTTTTACGCAGGGATCGGCTACTTGCTTGTATTTGGGATTGTCTATAGCATCGGTCGTTTGCTTGGTCTCCTCTTACACTTACTTCCTAGTAAAAAACTGGGTGGCAAGTTGTTCCAAGTTTCAGCAGGTATCTTGTCCATGTTGGTGACCTTATTTGTCTTGCAAATGGCCTTGACCATCTTGGCGACCATTCCCATGGCAGCTATACAAAATCCTCTTGAAAAGAGTATCGTCGCAAAACATATCATCCAGAGCATACCAGTAACAACTAGTTGGCTCAAACAAATCTGGGTGACAAATTTAATCGGATAAAAAGGGCAGGAATTTTCCTAGCCCTTTGTTTACAGATTTGACTCGAATCTATCAGAATGTAAAAAGCTAATACTCTTCGAAAATCTCTTCAAACCAAATCAGCTTCCATCTGCAACCTCAAAATAGTATTTTGAGCAAGCTGCGGCTAGCTTCCTAGTTTGCTCTTTGATTTTCATTGAGTATAATACACCTAGACATTCAAAGACAAGGAAATAAAGATGAACAAGAAAATATTAGAAACATTAGAGTTCAATAAGGTCAAGGCCTTGTTTGAACCTCATTTGTTGACCGAGCAGGGCTTGGAGCAATTGAGACAGCTGGCTCCGACTGCCAAAGCAGATAAAATCAAACAGGCTTTTGCTGAGATGAAGGAAATGCAGGCTCTTTTTGTCGAGCAACCGCATTTTACCATTCTCGCAACCAAGGAAATTGCAGGAGTCTGCAAGCGATTGGAGATGGGGGCGGACCTCAATATCGAGGAGTTCCTCCTCTTGAAGCGCGTGCTTCTTTCTAGCCGAGAGCTGCAAAGTTTTTATGCCAATCTGGAAAATGTCAGCTTGGAAGAATTAGCCCTTTGGTTTGAGAAATTACATGATTTTCCGCAATTACAAGGAAATCTCCAAGCCTTTAATGATGCAGGTTTCATTGAAAATTTTGCCAGTGAAGAATTGGCGCGCATCCGTCGAAAAATCCATGATAGCGAGAGTCAGGTACGCGATGTTTTACAAGATCTGCTCAAGCAAAAAGCGCAGATGTTGACAGAAGGGATTATTGCCAGCAGAAATGGCCGTCAGGTTCTACCTGTCAAAAACACCTACCGCAATAAGATTGCAGGTGTCGTTCATGATATTTCTGCTAGTGGAAATACCGTCTATATCGAACCCCGTGAGGTGGTCAAACTGAGCGAAGAAATTGCTAGTCTGCGAGCAGATGAGCGCTATGAAATGCTTCGCATTCTCCAAGAAATTTCTGAGCGTGTCCGCCCTCATGCGGCTGAGATTGCCAATGATGCTTGGATTATCGGCCATCTGGACTTGATTCGTGCCAAGGTCCGCTTTATCCAAGAAAGGCAAGCAGTCGTGCCTCAGCTGTCAGAAAATCAGGAAATTCAACTGCTCCATGTCTGCCATCCTTTGGTCAAAAATGCCGTCGCAAATGATGTCCATTTTGGTCAAGATTTAACAGCCATTGTCATTACAGGTCCCAATACAGGTGGGAAGACCATCATGCTTAAAACTCTGGGCTTGACGCAGGTTATGGCCCAGTCCGGTTTGCCGATTTTAGCAGACAAGGGAAGTCGTGTGGGTATTTTTGAAGAAATCTTTGCTGATATTGGCGATGAGCAGTCTATTGAGCAGAGCTTGTCTACCTTCTCTAGCCACATGACCAATATTGTGGATATTCTTGGCAAGGTCAATCAACATTCGCTCTTGCTCTTGGATGAGTTGGGGGCTGGTACAGACCCTCAAGAAGGAGCTGCCCTTGCCATGGCTATTTTGGAGGATCTTCGTCTACGTCAGGTCAAGACCATGGCGACAACCCACTATCCCGAACTCAAGGCCTATGGTATTGAGACAGCCTTTGTGCAAAATGCCAGCATGGAGTTTGATACTGCGACTCTTCGCCCGACCTATCGCTTTATGCAGGGCGTTCCTGGCCGAAGCAATGCCTTTGAAATTGCTAAACGTCTAGGCCTATCTGAAGTAATCGTAGGGGATGCTAGTCAGCAGGTCGATCAGGACAATGATGTCAACCGAATCATTGAGCAACTAGAAGAGCAAACCTTGGAAAGTCGCAAACGCTTGGACAATATCCGTGAGGTGGAACAAGAAAATCTCAAGATGAACCGAGCGCTCAAAAAACTCTACAATGAGTTAAATCGTGAAAAGGAAACCGAGCTTAATAAGGCGCGTGAACAGGCTGCTGAAATTGTGGACATGGCTCTCAGTGAAAGTGACCAGATTCTCAAAAATCTCCATAGTAAATCTCAACTCAAGCCCCACGAAATCATTGAAGCCAAGGCCAAGCTGAAAAAATTAGCTCCTGAAAAAGTGGACTTGTCTAAAAACAAGGTCCTTCAAAAGGCCAAGAAAAAACGAGCTCCAAAGGTGGGAGATGATATCGTAGTTCTCAGTTATGGACAGCGTGGTACCTTGACCAGTCAACTCAAGGATGGACGCTGGGAAGTCCAAGTTGGTTTAATCAAGATGACCTTGGAAGAGAAAGAATTTGACCTTGTTCAGGCTCAGCAAGAACAGCAAGTCAAGAAGAAACAAGTCAATGTCGTGAAACGGACTTCTGGCAGAGGACCGCAAGCAAGACTGGACCTTCGAGGCAAACGTTATGAAGAGGCCATGAATGAGCTAGATGTCTTTATCGACCAAGCCTTGCTGAACAATATGGCCCAAGTCGATATCATCCATGGTATCGGAACAGGTGTCATCCGTGAAGGAGTCACCAAATACCTACAAAGAAACAAACATGTCAAGAGTTTCGGCTATGCCCCACAAAATGCTGGAGGCAGTGGTGCAACTATTGTGACATTTAAAGGATAAGAAATATTTCGGCATTCATAAAGTAAAAACTGTTGAACTAATTTTTACTAATAAACACATTGACAAAAGCCAACATTTTTTGTAAAATAAGAATCAATTAAATACCAACACCGAATGAAGTTTAATAGAAGTGGGGAATCGTTTGATTTTCCATGACTGTAAATGGACGGAACTCTGGAGAGACCGTAAAGGCACCGAAGGGGCAAGGCAGGCAACTGCTCAAACTCTCAGGTAAAAGGACAGAGCTAGGATAGACCGCTTTTTAGCATTTATCTAAGCATTCCAGAGTACATGTATCTTGCATGTGCTCTTTCTTTTGGGGTTGAAAAGATAGGAGAAGGAAATGTTAGAATTGCTTAAATCAATCGATGCTTTTGCTTGGGGTCCACCCCTCTTGATTTTATTGGTCGGGACAGGGATTTACCTAACTGCTCGTCTAGGACTCTTGCAGGTTTTGCGTCTGCCCAAGGCCTTCCAGCTTATTTTTACTAAGGACAAGGGGCATGGCGATGTATCCAGCTTTGCGGCCTTGTGTACAGCACTCGCAGCGACAGTTGGTACGGGAAATATTATCGGGGTGGCGACAGCTATCAAGGTCGGTGGACCAGGAGCTCTCTTTTGGATGTGGATGGCGGCTTTCTTTGGAATGGCAACCAAGTATGCGGAAGGTTTATTAGCTATTAAATACAGGACTAAAGACGATAACGGTGCTGTTGCAGGAGGTCCCATGCACTATATTCTTCTAGGAATGGGAGAAAAGTGGAGACCACTTGCCATCTTTTTTGCTATCGCAGGTGTCTTAGTAGCTTTGTTGGGAATCGGAACCTTCACCCAAGTCAACTCGATTACAGAATCTATCCAGAATACAACGACTATTTCGCCAGCTATCACTGCTCTTGTGTTGTCTGTATTTGTAGCGATTGCAGTCTTTGGTGGTCTCAAGTCCATTTCTAAGGTTTCAACTACTGTTGTTCCTTTTATGGCTATTATTTATATTTTGGGAACTCTTACAGTTATTTTCTTTAATATCGGGAAAATTCCTACCACAATCGCTTTAATCTTGACATCAGCTTTTAGTCCTGTTGCTGCGGTAGGTGGATTTGCTGGTGCTAGCATTCGGATGGCTATTCAAAATGGTGTGGCGCGTGGTGTGTTCTCAAACGAATCTGGTCTGGGTTCTGCTCCCATTGCAGCTGCTGCGGCTAAGACAAATGAACCAGTAGAGCAAGGCTTGATTTCCATGACAGGAACCTTTATTGATACCCTCATCATCTGTACTCTAACTGGTTTGACCATCTTGGTAACTGGAGTATGGAATAGTGACTTGAATGGAGTGGCTTTGACTCAGTCAGCCTTCTCAACAGTCTTTTCACACTTTGGGCCTGCCCTCTTGACCATCTTCCTTGTACTCTTTGCCTTTACAACGATTCTAGGTTGGAACTACTATGGAGAACGCTGTTTCGAGTTTCTCTTTGGTGTTCGCTTTATCTGGCTTTACCGTGTGGTCTTTGTGCTCATGGTCTTGTTGGGAGGATTTATCGAGTTGGATATGGTTTGGATTATCGCAGATATCGTCAATGCCTTGATGGCTCTGCCAAACTTGATTGCCCTCTTAGTTTTATCACCAGTCGTCATTGCTGAGACTAAAAAGTATTTTAATAAATAATGGAATCACACATCGCGTGTGATTTTTTGCTTTCATAAAAAATTTCTATCAGTGCAATTTAAAATATATATTATACACGGTATAGAATCTGTGATAGACTAGGTTTCAACAAAATGAAAAGAGGTTTTATGATGACAACATTTACAATCCATACAGTAGAATCAGCACCAGCAGAAGTGAAAGAAGTTCTTGAAACAGTAGAAAAAGACAACAATGGCTTTATTCCAAATCTAATCGGACTCTTGGCTAATGCTCCTACTGCCCTAGAGGCTTACCGTACTGTCGGAGCTATCAACCGTCGCAATAGCTTAACACCCGTTGAGCGCGAAGTAGTGCAAATCACAGCAGCTGTAACAAATGGCTGTGCCTTCTGCGTCGCAGGTCACACAGCCTTTTCAATCAAACAAATCCAGATGAATGATGACCTGCTTCAAGCCCTCCGTAATCGCACTCCGATTGAAACAGATCCTAAATTGGACACCCTAGCTAAGTTTACCTTAGCGGTTATTAATACCAAGGGGCGTGTTGGAGATGAAGCCTTGTCTGAGTTTTTAGAAGCTGGCTACACCCAACAAAATGCCTTGGATGTAGTTCTTGGTGTCAGCCTAGCAAGCCTCTGTAACTATGCCAACAACCTAGCCAATACACCCATTAACCCAGAATTGCAACCTTATGCTTAAAAGGAGGAAAGACTATGGGATTTTTTTCAGAAGAATTTTTGAGCTGGTTAGACCAGCATGCTGATGAAATCGACAAACAATCTTGTCAAGCTGGAGAGCAGCTGATTGAGAAAATTGCAGCAGAGGGAGCCTTTCGTGTAGGCATTTCAGAATCTCTCGGAGGTTCAGGCGGAAGTGACCAAGATGTCATTGATATCCTTGCAGAGCTAGCACAACATTCCTTAACAGCTTCTTTTATTTCATGGGGACAACGCACCCTAATTGATAATATCCTCCATACAGATAACTCCTATTTTAAGGAAACCTATCTGGAAAAACTCTTGTCTGGAGAATATGCAGGTGCCACTGCCTTGTCCAATGCTGTCAAATATCTATCTGACCTAGAAGAACTGAATGTTCGGATTCTTGAAGAAAATGGACAATTGTATCTAAAAGGGAGACTGCCATGGGTAACGAACGCTCGAAGAGATCGATTCTTAACTATTTTTGTGGCAGGCTTTCCAGATGATACAAGTACAAGTTATGTGGTGGCTGTACCATCAGACGCAGAGAATTTTAGTCGTTCTGAAGACTTAGAATTTGTTTCTCTTCAAGGAGGAAACACGGCTGCTCTGACTTTCAATAAGGTCCTTTTGAAAGAGGAATGGATTCTATCCAAAGATGCTCATCAATTTTTAGCACAAAATCGTCCTACTTTTTTAGGCTACCAATTTGGTCTAGCTTTTGGTTTAGCTGAACGTTCTCTATCAGAAGTAGAAAAAGAATTGGGGAAACGCAGTGTATTAACAGATGAGTGGAAGCATCAGGTCGAGCAGTTAGAGGCTATTCGACAAGAGTTATATCGAGGTTTGTCTGACAGGTCTTATTTTGTTACTAATCCGCGTGAACTCTTTCAGTTAAGAATAGACATTGTGGATGTTGTTGCTCAGAGTCTTCTATTAGAGTTACAAGCAGGTGGAGGTAGAGGCTACTTTAGTAAATCAACATCTGGATTTATCCGTCGATGGAATGAAGGAGCCTTTCTTCCAATTGTTTCTCCAAGCGCCGTTCAGTTACGCCATATCTTAGCAACGAGTTAAAAAGTAGAACAAACGAAGTTTGAATTTTCAACTTCGTTTTTTTAAGTCCTCATTTAAGCGCTTTTATGCTATACTGAAACTAACATGATTATTGGAGGTTAGGATGAAAAAACTCCCCTTAGTATTTTCTGGTTGCTTGCTCGGTTTAGCAGGAGCTGGGAATCTCGTTTTAGATATGTTGCCAGTTCTGTCACAGGTATTTAGTTTGACTGGTTTGATTTTGTGGATTTACTTTTTGCTTCTGCATATTTTTAATTGGAAAGAAACCAAGCAAGAATTGACCAAGCCTCCTCTTTTGTCAGGAA
>CAUTXU010000002.1:0-31981 GCA_963542415.1 uncultured Streptococcus sp. | reverse complement strand
AGACAAATAGCCCTGCGTCTTTATTAAATTCAAACGCATCCTCTTCTTTACGGTAACCTATTGAAAAACAGAAGGGTTCAGTTTTGACACCAAATGAATCTTTTCTTTGCGAGTTAGTTGAATGTTGTTCTTTCCCGAATAAGCTGCATCACCAATAATAGTCTCGATGTCCAGACTATTTTCCTTTGTTTTGGCATATAACTCAGGTAAATATTTCCCATCACTTTGTTCGTCAGAAGTGACCACACAAGCAGTAATAATCCGTTCATCCGTCATAGCGATATGACTTTTATATCCATAGAAAGAGCTGTCGGCTGTCTTATGTCCAAGTCTAGCTTCCTCCTTGACAGACGCTTCCAAGTGTTCTAAGTCATCATCGACAGCTTCTTTTCGGTAATTGAACTTTTGAGAAACAGCTGGTAGAGCTAAGAGCTCCTTGTGTTTTTCAACCACAGCCATTAACTCCTCTGTATAGGTCAACTCTGCTTCGAGGTTATCTTCCTGAGGTTTCTTTGGAAATTCTATTTTGATATCTTCTGAATGTTGATAAATCGTTTTACGTAAAGCTTTTGAACGCTCCCTAAGAATTTCTTGGGGCTTCTTATGATTATAATGAGATTTGGTGTGAGTGGCATCCACAATGAGGATTTTACTCTTAATCAAGTTATGTTCGAGTGCAATTTGAACAGACTTCTGAATCAATACATCAAGCAGTTTGTCATCTTTAATTCTTAGCTTTCTAAATTTTGTCAGAGAGGATGGCTCGATAACAGAATCCTCAGGAGCTAGACCAAGAAAAAATTTAAAGTCCATATCTGACAAGGAACGTCCCACCACATCGACATCTGATAACTTATAAATATCTTTTAACAAGAGATATTTGAACATCATAATCGGTAAATAAGCTTTACGCCCAAAATCGGGACGATAATTCTTTTCTAGTTCATCATAGATAAATCTAAAATCACAGAGTTCAGTTAGCTGACGTAAAAAGTGGGTTTTAGGAACAACGATATCATACAAACTAGAATAAGGACTGACATCCATACTTAACTGATTATCAAGCATTATTTCACCTCATCTCTAGTATAACAAAAAAGCCATCAATTTGATGACTTTTTCAGTAGGCTCATGAAACGCTATGAGTTTTTTGTTGCACTATATTTTACAATTTATCATTATAAAATAAATGCTGAACTTTTTGAAAGCTTCTAATTTGGAAAAATTAGAATTGCTGAAAAGTAAGAGTACATTAATGATATTTTATGAATATATGTACACACACTAATTAGTTATAAATATGAGAAACGAAAATTATATTAGTGTTGTTGAACTGGGCTAAAGGAAAAGGGGAGAAAAAGTTATCAATTGAACGATACTTCAGTACCAATAAAATTGAGTACTAAAGTATACAAAAATTACTAATGGATTGAGACTTTTGTATTTGATTATACCGTAGAGAATATTAGTCAAATAAAATTGTTTTGTTTTCACTAATGCATTTCTTATTATTATCCCAGTAGTTAATACTTTCAAAGCTTCCTTTTCTTAAATAAAGCGGTATCCTTTTTCTTATATCATCTTGCATTGGTATTTTATCAATATCTTTTAGATTCCACCATTTTGGCTCACCTTCATCAGATGTGCTTAGTTCACCAGTAAACTGAGTACATAAAAAGTCATAGAAGACAAATCTCTCATTACCAATTGAATTAGTAAAGCCTGAAATTCCCTTTAATTCAAGATTTAATGCAGTGAGTCCAGTTTCTTCCTTAAGCTCCCGTAGTGCAGCTTCAAAAAAACTTTCAGGGAATTCAACTTTTCCCCCTGGTGGAATCCAGCCAGGAAAATTATCGTGCTGTCTATTAAGTAATAAAATTTCTTGATTTTTCAAAACGCAAATATTAACCCAGTTTTTGATTTTTTCAGTCATATTATCAACCTCCAGTAAGTATTTTTTCATATATTATACTATATGTCAAGAACTATATGCTATTTATGATTGTGACAAATGTGTCTCAGCCAAAGATTGATGATTTTTATGAAATAGCTGATTAATTCTCAGATATGACGATAAAATAATTTTTACAAGACTAGTTAATCTTATTATACTGTGGCAAAAAATAGAATTTCATTGATTTTCTGTATATATTTTCTATTGATTAAAATGGGATATATGTGGGTCTTGTTTTACCTTTAAGAAAAGTTAATAATAAAATCAAGATATCTGAAGGATTTTAAGAAATGGATGGTATAGGTTATGTAATTTATATCAGAATTAGTAATATTCCTGAAAAAGCCTATGAATATGTTGTAAATGGGTACTCTGCTATTGGATGGATTATAGATCAGTATCAAGTTAAAACTGATAAAAAATCTGGAATCACTGATGATCCAAATGATTATAGTGATGATGAAAAGTATATCTTCAATTTGCTATTGAGAATTATTAATATATCTATCCAAACGATTGATTTAATAAATAGTTTACCTAAATTCGAAGTTTTAATAAGGAGATGAATACGTTGTCTAAAGTGTATTTGTCTTCTTTTATTTAAATTTAATTTTCAATAAACTGATTAATTTATCTTATGATATAATAAAAACAAGTACATTACATTAATTATCATAGTAAAGGAGTTGTTAAATGGAAAATTATAATGAGTTACTAACACTTAGGAATAAAATAGAAAATACACTGAATTATCAACTGTCACTAAGTAATTTAGAATTATATCATAGCAATCTATTTGCTGTTGTTCTGGAGAAGTCTGAATTTATTAATCATAAGTTTTTTAGTAATGTTATTGATATTAATAAAAAATATACAGATTTAAAGGTTTACAGAGAAAAAAATTCGATTGATTTAACTATCGAGGTTATTGATGAGGATAGAAGGACTCATGTTATTTTTATAGAAAATAAGGTTAAGTCTTTACCAGACAAAAGTCAATTAATTCGTTATTCTGAAAAAGATTCTAATGCTAAAGGGATACTTCTTAGTTTAGTTAAACCTGAATTTGAACTACCTGATAGTTGGTTTAGAAGAAGTTATGGTGAGCTAATTGAATATTATAGTGATTTACTTGATAAAGTAGATGAGACTTTTAGATTATTCTTAACAGATTATGTTGAATATATGAAGAATGTGAAAGAGTTTATTGAAAAGATAAGTTATGGCGAATCATACTTTTTAGAAGAGTGTAATAATAAAGTACTTGAAGGTATGAGATTAAGGTCGGTTGTCGAGAAGATTCATTATGCGAATTTAGAGAATAAGATTTCTGATTTAGAATATAAAACATACTCTGGTAGGATAAGAGGAGCTCATCATTTTGGGATTTATCTTCCTATCGAAGGTACTACGTCATCATTTGATATTCAGATACAAGGAAAACAGTATAGACATAAGGTTAATTTTTCTCTTGAAGATAAAGCAAAATTAGGTGATTTAGAAAGAATATGTGATAGTATAAAAGAGAAAACTTGTTTGTATAATTTCAATCTAGAGGATAATCCAATTTTAGAAAAATCATCTTCAAGAAAAAAATGGAAAACATATGGTAAAAAAGATTATTATGATTATGCTCATATAAAAAAACATGTATCTAGTAAAGAATTGATTAATTATATAAGAACGGATATTAAGAAAATTGAAGCGGATCTGAAAATTGTTAAAGATATTATTTTAGAAAATATTAAATCAACAACTAAATAAAAAAAATTAAATGCTGATGAAGCAGTATTGATAAGTATCAATCTTCTAAAGGATTTATATATTAAGGTTGAAAAGTGTGCTCGCCCTCATCATAATGAAACACCTAGCCTATTATCTTAAGAAAAACAGATTCAGTAAGGAATGCAGAATAATCATTATTATTTAACCAAAAATTAGGAGAAAATAAATGAAATATGACTTTAATTACTGGCAATTCTCGCCGGAAAATCAATATTTGGATCGGAAATCCGCACGAAAGAAGCCACAAGAACTACTTAAGCACTTGATTGCCTTTGCTAATGCTGACGGAGGTCAGTTGATTATCGGGATTGAAGATGAAAAGCAGCATAATATTATCACTGGTTTTAAGGATGGGAAAGCCTATCCGATTGATGATTTCAAAAAGATAGACCGAGAGATGCGGGATACACCGTTGGATTTATCTTTTGAGGAAATACCTGTGATCAATCATAAGGGAGAAGACGACCTGATTTTGCTTATCTCAGTTGAATTATCATCGAATCGAGTGATTGCCGCTCCAAATGATGAAGTTTATCTACGACAGGGAGACGAATCAGTCAAGTTGAGTTATGAGCAACGTATACAACTTAGTTATGATAAGGGACAGCGTTTCTTTGAAGATGAAATCATTGAAGATGCCACATTAGATGATATTGATGAACTATTGGTTCAGGATTTTAAGGACCATTTTGATATTTCAGAACGTTCAACTGAGGAGATATTAAAGGCAAGAAGGTTTCTTATCAATGGTAAATTGACAAAGGCGGCTATTCTTATCTTTGGTAAGTATCCTTCAGCATTTTTCCCTCAAGCACGTGTTCGTTTTCAACGATTTGATGGGGTAGATGTAGGTACAGGAAGTGAATTTAATGTTATTAAGGAAGTAACATTTGATGATGCATTGCCTAAATTAATTGTTAAAGTTAGAGATTTTATTCGAACCCAGCTACGAGAGTTTCAGTATCTAGATAGTGATGGTAGATTTCAGATACTTCCAGAATATCCTGAATTTGCCTGGTTTGAAGGAATTGTAAATGCAGTAACCCACAGGAATTATTCAGTATACGGAGATCATATCAGGGTATTGATGTTTGATAATCGTTTAGAGATTCATAGCCCAGGAAAACTACCGAATATTGTAACTGTTGAGAATATAAGACATGAACGTTTTTCTAGAAATCCGCGTATAGCTCGTACCTTAACTGAATTTGGATGGGTCCGAGAAATGAATGAGGGAGTAAAACGAATCTATTCTGAAATGGAATCTGCTTTTCTCCATGAACCGTGTTACTCTGAACCAGGTAACAAAGTAGTTTTAACATTAGAAAACAGTATTACAAGTAGAACATTGAGAACGCGTGATTCTTTGGAAAGTAAACTTAGAGATTATAGTGATTTAAGTGTTGATGAAAAACTATTGATACAGTATATGTACAATACAGCAGAACCTATGACAACTAAAAAAGTAGCAGAGTTCTTAGGTAGGAGTGTTTCTTACTCGTCCAAATTATTGAAAACGTTGAGAGCAAAAGGCATTTTAACATGGTATGGGACAAGTACGAAAGATCGCAGTCAATACTATAAATTAGAAATGAAATAAAAACGAAGAAAAACGAAGAAAAACGAAGAAAACATAGTTACTAATTAGTGAATTTAGAAAGTAATCTTACTTTTAAATTCATGAAATTCATTCGCTTTATAGTTTTGCAATTTATTTGTTTGTATGGGAATGTGATTTGTATTATACATCATTTCACCTTTAATTAATGAAACGAAGAAAAACGAAGAAAAACGAAGAAAAATAAATCGTTATTTCTCAACTACATGAGCTCCGAAAACTAAAAAAGTGATAACCCTTTGATAACCTCTCGATTTTTAAAAGGGTTATATATGTAAAAATTGAGGATTTATCTCTTAAAATTACTTGATCTTAGTGATAATTTACCATAAATATCATGATGTAGAAAAAACCAGGTCTTAAGAAAGCTCGTAAAGCATCGCAATTTAGTAAACGTTAATTCGAAAGAATTACTATACTTATACAGAGCACCTTTAGGGGTGTTCTTTTTTATACTTTCTTACTAAATTAGTGCAATTGACATAGTTGTTGCGACTTTAGTCGCTTACAAATGTGGCTGCAATCTGACGAGGTCAGTTGCCTCAAAACGTTAATCAATACGATTATACCAACGTTTACAGACATTCAAGAATTTTTTATTGGATGTCTTTTTTTTGTCTAACAATCAAGAGTTCTCCTTCTTTTGCTTTTGAATGTATTCAAGAATGGAATGTTGATTGTTTGATAATATAATTTTAGTTTTACACATTAATAATCTTATAGATAATACTCAATGAAAATCAAAAAGCAAACTAGGAAGCTAGCCGTAAGCTGTACTTGAGTACGGTAAGGCGACGCTGACGTGGTTTGAATTTGATTTTCGAAGAGTATAAGTTTGATATTTTTTAATTGAAGATAAAGCGTAAACTAATCTAAATAGATTTTTCCAAAAAATTTTCTAAAACAAACAGGATTTGTTTGACATTTGTTTGAAAATTCTGTAAAATGAATTATTATATCGTTAAAGGAGAATATATATGGAAAAACAGAAAACATTTTTTGGACATCCTATGGGCTTGTCCACCCTCTTCTTTACAGAGATGTGGGAACGCTTTTCTTACTATGGGATGCGAGCTATCCTACTTTACTATATGTACTATAGTGTGCAAGATGGTGGGTTGGGGATGGATAAGACCACGGCTGCATCGGTTATGGCGATTTATGGCTCGCTGGTATTTTTGTCCTCGGTTATCGGTGGTTTTGTCAGTGACCGTATTTTAGGAAGCCGTAAGACTGTCTTTTACGGTGGGATTCTGATTATGCTAGGGCATATTGCTTTGGCAACACCTTTTGGACAAGTGGCTCTCTATCTTTCTATTGCCTTGATTATCTTTGGAACTGGATTTTTAAAACCCAATATATCAGATATGGTTGGGGGAATTTATGAGAAAGAGGATGATAGACGGGATGCAGGTTTTAGTATCTTTGTCTTTGGTATTAACTTAGGTGCCTTCGTTGCCCCTTATTTAGTAGGTTATCTAGGTCAGGAAGTCAATTTCCATCTAGGTTTCTCATTAGCTGCCGTTGGGATGTTCTTTGGTCTGGTGAAGTATGTTTTAGATGGGAAGAAATACCTGCCTGAATCAAGTCTTTACCCCACTGATCCACTTTCACAGAAGGACCAGCAGACCTTGATTAAACGCTTGCTGATTACACTTGTCATGGTTATTCTTGTGGTTATAGGCTTAGTCTTTACTCGCCAATTCAATGTGGATATGATTGTTAATATCTTTACAGTGATTGCGGTAATCATTCCAATCTACTATTTCTTCAAAATTTTATCTAGTCAGAAAATAACTGCCACTGAGAGATCCCGAGTATTTGCCTACATTCCTCTATTTATAGCTGGGGTACTCTTCTGGTCTATTGAGGAGCAGGGTTCTGTTGTTCTCGCTCTATTTGCGGATGATCAAACTCGGCTCTACTTTAATGTATTTGGGAATCAGATTCATTTCCCATCTAGCTTTTTCCAAAGTATCAATCCACTTTTCATTATGATTTATGTGCCGATTTTTGCGTGGTTGTGGGGGAAAATGGGGAAAAAGCAACCGTCCTCTTCTAAGAAATTTGCTTACGGTTTATTTGCTGCAGGTTTATCCTTCTTGTGGATGATGTTACCAGGGATGCTCTTTGGGACAGATGTTAAGGTCAGTCCTTTCTGGTTGATTATGAGTTGGGCTATTGTGATTGTGGGGGAAATGTTGATTTCGCCTATTGGTCTATCAGTCACTACTAAGCTAGCACCAAAATCCTTCCAAGCACAAATGATGTCTATCTGGTTCTTGAGTAATGCTGCTGCCCAAGCTATCAATGCTCAAATTGTAAAATTTTATACAAGCGAAACTGAAGTCGCTTACTATGGAATTGTTGGAGGAATTACGATTGTATTCAGTATTATCTTATTCTTCTATGTTCCACGTATTGAAAAGCTAATGTCTGGTATCAAATAGAGAAAAACTGGAATTGCCGTATGGATTTTAAAAGTTAGAGCAATTATTTATTCAAAGGATTTAGTTCTGTATTGTGCAGGGCTAAGTCTTTTTAGTTTGATGAAAACTCATGATGTTTCTGACATTCCTAGTAGACATTTGTCCACTTTTTGAATATAATTGAGTATTAAACGTGCTATATCAAAACCAGTCCTTAAAAAACGTGGACTGGTTTCGTGTTTGGATTATTACCTTGAACGACATGCGTTAAAAGTTAGTTGAACCGCCGTATGCCGAACGGCACGTACGGTGGTGTGAGAGGGGCTAGAGATTATCCCCTACTCGATTTTTCGCCCATAATTTGGTATAATAAACGGTATGAAAATCGTATCAGGAATCTATGGGGGACGTCCCCTCAAGACACTAGAAGGAAAGACGACAAGACCTACTTCGGATAAGGTTAGGGGAGCTATTTTTAATATGATTGGTCCTTACTTTGAAGGGGGGCGAGTCTTGGACCTTTATGCAGGTAGTGGTGGTTTATCTATTGAGGCAGTATCGCGTGGCATGGCTAGCGCTGTTTTGGTAGAGCGAGACCGTAAGGCTCAGGCCATCGTGGCTGAAAATATCCAGATGACCAAGGAAGTTGGAAAATTTCAACTCCTCAAGATGGAGGCGGAACGAGCCTTGGAGCAGGTGTCTGGACCCTTCGACCTCATTTTCTTAGACCCTCCTTACGCCAAGGAACAAATCGTAGCAGATATCGAAAAAATGGCTGAAAGAGAATTATTTTCTGAAGATATTATGGTCGTGTGTGAGACGGATAAGGCCGTTGAACTTCCAGAAGAAATTGCCTGTCTAGGTATCTGGAAGGAAAAGATTTATGGAATTAGTAAGGTGACAGTCTATGTCAGATAAGATTGGCTTATTCACAGGCTCATTTGATCCGATGACAAATGGGCATCTGGATATCATTGAACGGGCGAGCAGACTCTTTGATAAGCTCTATGTCGGTATTTTTTTTAATCCCCACAAACAAGGATTTCTCCCTATCGAAAATCGTAAACGGGGGCTAGAAACGGCTTTGAAACATTTGGAAAATGTTGAAGTTGTGTCTTCTCATGATGAATTGGTGGTTGATGTTGCAAAAAGACTGGGGGCTACTTGCCTAGTGCGTGGTTTGAGGAATGCAGCGGATTTGCAATATGAAGCCAGTTTTGATTACTACAACCATCAGCTGTCTCCTGATATAGAGACCATTTATTTACATAGCCGACCTGAACATCTCTATATCAGTTCATCCGGTGTTAGGGAGTTATTGAAGTTTGGTCAAGATATTGCTTGCTATGTTCCCGAGAGTATTTTGGAGGAAATAAGAAATGAAAAAAAAGATTAGATGGCCCTTATATGTCATTGCGGCCTTAATTGTGACTTTCTTGGCATTTGTAGTGCCCTTGCCCTACTATATAGAGGTTCCAGGTGGTTCGGAAGATATTCGCCAAGTCCTTAAAGTCAATGACACAGAAGATAAGGAAGCTGGTGCCTATCAATTCGTTACGGTTGGTGTCCAGCATGCTACTTTAGCCCATATGATTTATGCTTGGTTGACGCCTTTTACAGATATTCGTAGTGCCCAAGAGACTACAGGTGGATCTTCTGATGTTGAATTTATGCGGATCAATCAATTCTACATGCAAACATCGCAAAATATGGCCAAGTATCAAGGGCTAAAAACAGCTGGTAAGGATATTGAACTTAAATATCTTGGGGTTTATGTTTTGACTGTGACGGATAATTCGACCTTTAAAGGGATTCTCAACATCTCTGATACGGTCACAGCAGTCAATGATCAGACCTTTGACAGTTCCAAAGACTTGATTGATTACGTCAATTCTCAAAAACTAGGGGACTCCGTCAAGGTCACCTATGAAGAGGATGGGCAAACCAAGTCTGCAGAAGGTAAGATTATCACCTTGGAAAATGGCAAAAATGGAATTGGAATCGGCTTGATTGACCGTACAGAAGTGACCAGTGATGTCCCAATTCGCTTTTCAACAGCTGGTATCGGCGGTCCAAGTGCAGGTCTCATGTTTAGTCTGGCCATCTATACCCAAATAGCTGACCCTGGCCTTCGTAATGGCCGCATTGTTGCCGGTACAGGTACCATTGACCGCGATGGGAATGTGGGGGACATTGGAGGTATTGATAAGAAAGTTGTAGCTTCGGCTAGAGAAGGTGCTGCGATTTTCTTTGCTCCAGATAACCCTGTTAGCGAAGAAGAACAAAAAGCGCACCCAGATGTCAAAAACAACTACCAAACAGCTCTGGAAGCAGCCAAAACAATCAAGACAGATATGAAAATCGTGCCAGTTAAAACCCTACAAGATGCAATTGATTACTTGAAAAACAATCCCTAGTTTTTAAGTGAAGTTTCCAAACTAGCGCACAAACAGAGAAGATGGTATAATAGTCAAATGGTTCAATTATTATTCACTCTAAGCAGTCACATGCTCTTTATTTATGTGAGTTTTTACCTTTTAAAGGATCTTGTTAGATGGGAAAAGGTCTTAAAAGTGACAACTGAGAATACAGGAAAAGTTCGTTTACTAGTAGCCTTTTTCAGCATTGTAATGGGCTACATCATGAGTTCTTTCTTTATCAGCCTATATCAGTTGTGGCAAGAAGCGCTTAGAGGATTATTATAAAATCAAATGTAAAGGAAATAAGTATGGAAAAAATTGTGGTTCAAGGTGGCGATAATCGTCTGGTAGGAAGTGTTACGATCGAAGGAGCAAAGAATGCAGTCTTGCCCTTGTTGGCAGCGACTATTCTAGCAAGTGAAGGAAAGACCGTCTTGCAGAATGTTCCTATCTTGTCAGATGTTTTCACTATGAATCAGGTGGTTCGTGGTTTGAATGCCAAGGTGGATTTTGATGAAGAAGCCCATCTTGTAGAGGTGGATGCGACTGGTGATATCACTGAGGAAGCTCCTTACAAGTATGTTAGCAAGATGCGCGCATCTATCGTTGTCTTGGGGCCAATCCTAGCCCGTGTAGGTCATGCCAAGGTATCTATGCCAGGTGGTTGTACGATTGGTAGCCGTCCTATTGATCTTCATTTGAAGGGTCTAGAAGCTATGGGGGCTAAGATTAGTCAGACAGCTGGGTATATCGAAGCCAAGGCTGATCGCTTGCATGGGGCCCATATCTATATGGACTTCCCAAGTGTTGGTGCTACGCAGAATTTGATGATGGCAGCGACTCTGGCTGATGGGGTGACAGTGATTGAAAATGCTGCGCGTGAGCCTGAGATTGTTGATCTAGCCATTCTTCTCAATGAAATGGGAGCCAAGGTCAAAGGGGCTGGTACAGAGACCATTACCATTACTGGTGTTGATAAACTTCATGGTACGACTCACAATGTGGTTCAAGACCGTATTGAGGCAGGAACCTTTATGGTGGCTGCTGCCATGACTGGTGGTGATGTCTTGATTAAAGACGCTGTTTGGGAGCACAACCGTCCCTTGATTGCCAAATTGCTTGAAATGGGAGTGGAAGTGACAGAGGAGACTGAAGGGATTCGAGTTCGTTCTCAACTAGAAAATCTAAAAGCTGTTCATGTGAAAACCTTGCCCCACCCAGGATTTCCAACAGATATGCAGGCTCAATTTACAGCCTTGATGACCGTCGCAAAAGGGGAATCAACTATGGTGGAGACAGTTTTCGAAAATCGTTTCCAACATTTAGAAGAAATGCGTCGCATGGGCTTGCATTCTGAGATTATCCGTGATACAGCTCGTATTGTTGGTGGACAACCTTTGCAGGGAGCAGAAGTTCTTTCAACTGACCTTCGTGCCAGTGCAGCCTTGATTTTGACAGGTTTGGTAGCACAAGGAGAAACTGTAGTTGGTAAATTGGTTCACTTGGATAGAGGTTACTACCGTTTCCATGAGAAGTTGGCGCAGCTAGGTGCTAAGATTCAGCGGATTGAGGCAAGTGATGAAGATGAATAAGAAATCAAGCTACGTAGTCAAGCGTTTACTTCTAGTCATTTTGGTACTGTTTTTAGGTGCTCTAGCCCTAGGAATCGGCTTAATGGTAGGTTATGGAATCTTGGGCAAGGGTCAAGATCCATGGGCTATCCTGTCTCCAGCAAAATGGCAGGAATTGATTCATAAATTTACAGGAAATTAGGCTGGAGAACCAGCCTTTTTCTAGAGATAAGGAGAAAAATGGATAAAAAAACAAGACAGACACTGATCGGACTGCTAGTGTTATTGCTTTTGTCTGCAGGGAGCTATTATATCAAGCAGATGCAGACGACAGCTAATAGTCCCAAAACTAAGGTTAGTCAGAAAAAACAAGCTTCGGAAGCTCCAAGTCAAGAATTAGCAGAAAGTGTCTTAACAGATGCAGTCAAGAGTCAAATAAAAGGGAGTCTTGAGTGGAATGGCTCAGGTGCTTTTATTGTCAATGGTAATAAAACAAACCTAGATGCCAAGGTTTCAAGTAAACCCTACGCTGATAATAAAACAAAGACAGTGGGCAAGGAAACCGTGCCAACTGTAGCAAATGCTCTCTTGTCTAAGGCTACTCGTCAGTACAAGAATCGTGAAGAAACTGGGAATGGTTCGACTTCATGGACTCCTCCAGGCTGGCATCAGGTTAAGAATCTAAAGGGTACTTATACCCATGCAGTCGATAGAGGTCACTTGTTAGGCTATGCCTTAATCGGTGGCTTGGATGGTTTTGATGCCTCAACAAGCAATCCTAAAAACATTGCTGTTCAGACAGCCTGGGCAAATCAGGCACAGGCCGAGGATTCGACTGGTCAAAACTACTATGAAAGTATGGTACGTAAAGCCTTGGACCAAAACAAGCGTGTCCGTTACCGTGTAACCCTTTATTACGCTTCAAACGAGGACTTAGTTCCTTCAGCTTCACAGATTGAAGCCAAGTCTTCAGACGGAGAATTGGAATTTAATGTCCTAGTTCCCAATGTTCAAAAGGGACTTCAACTGGATTACCGAACTGGAGAAGTAACGGTTACTCAGTAAAAGATAAGATAAACTCCTATATCACTTGTAGATGTAGGAGTTCTTCTTTTACTAGTTTCAGCAGGGCTAGAATAGATACTAAGAAAAAAATAATATGTACTGGACTAGATTTTGTGATATAATAAAGGATAAGATACTATTTTAGGAGAAGAACTATGGAAGACCCAAGTAGTCAGAATTTGTTGCTACAATTTGTTTTATTGTTTATCTTGACGGTGTTAAATGCCTTTTTCTCAGCCACAGAAATGGCCATGGTTTCACTTAACCGTGCGCGGGTTGAACAAAAGGCAGAAGAAGGAGATAGACGCTATATTCGTCTGCTGAAGGTACTAGAAAATCCTAACCACTTTTTATCAACCATTCAAGTAGGGATTACCCTGATTACGATCTTATCAGGGGCGAGTTTGGCAGAAACTCTGGGACGAGAAATTGCATCTTGGCTTGGAAATGGCGAAACAGCTTATGCCGTTGCAAGTTTTCTATCTTTAGCATTTTTGACTTATATTTCCATCGTTTTTGGGGAATTGTATCCTAAGAGAATCGCTCTTAATCTAAAGGATGCCTTGGCGATTCGTACAGCGCCAGTTATCATTGGGCTGGGGAAACTAGTTAGTCCCTTTGTTTGGCTCTTATCTGCATCTACCAATTTATTGAGTAACTTGACTCCTATGACTTTTGACGATGCTGACGAAAAAATGACCCGTGATGAAATTGAGTACATGTTGACAAATAGTGAAGAAACACTAGATGCTGACGAAATTGAGATGTTACAGGGGATTTTTTCATTGGACGAATTGATGGCCAGAGAAGTTATGGTTCCTCGAACGGATGCCTTTATGGTGGATATTCAGGATGATAGTCAAACCATCATCCAAAGTATTTTAAAACAAAATTATTCTCGTATCCCTGTCTATGATGGGGATAAGGACAATGTGATTGGGATCATTCACACCAAGAGTCTCCTTAAGGCGGGCTTTGTGGACGGTTTTGACAATATTGTTTGGAAGAAAATCTTACAAGATCCACTTTTTGTTCCTGAAACTATTTTTGTGGATGACTTGCTAAAAGAATTGCGCAATACCCAAAGACAAATGGCAATCTTGCTAGATGAATACGGTGGGATGGCTGGTTTGGTGACACTTGAAGACCTCTTAGAGGAAATCGTTGGGGAAATCGATGACGAAACAGATAAGGCTGAAATCGAAGTTCATCAAATCGGAGAAGATACTTATATTGTTCAAGGTACCATGAATCTCAATGATTTTAATGACTACTTTGATGTTGAACTGGAAAGTGATGACGTTGATACCATCGCTGGTTATTATTTGACAGGAGTGGGGACTATTCCAACGACTGAGAAACTCAGCCATGAATTGGTCAGCCAAAACAAACAGCTTATCTTAACCAATGATAAAGTGAAAAATGGACGTGTTACTAAGGTAAAAGTCCAAATTACAGAAGTCGAAATAGAAGAAGAAACAGAGTAAACTAGAGGCTTTTGTCACAATGTGTGGCAAAGCTTTTTTCAGTTGATTTCAAAAGAGAATTGTACCCTCGAAAAACTCAACCCCAATCCGCCCCAAAACTTTTCTAAATCTATCCGTATTTATCCGAAGAAAAAATAAAAAAGCCCTTCAAACTGGGCTTTCTATTTATTTGAAACCTGATAAATCAAGTTATAGAAGGCGGTAGACGGATTTGAACCGACGATCAAGCTTTTGCAGAGCCGTGCCTTACCACTTGGCTATACCGCCTTAACGTTTATTATTATACCTTGAAAATGATTTTCAGTCAATAGCTTTTTCAGATTTTTTGTGTCAATAAGCCTAAATATTCTGAAAATTCGTTTACTTTTCTTGAAATCTATGATATAATTGATAATGACCTATATTTTATAAGAGGAGTAAAGAAATGAAAAAAAGTCAAGTGCTTGCTGTAGCGGGAGCTACCTTATTAGCGTCAGGAGTTCTAGCTGCGTGTTCAAACACTAGTTCAAATAATGCGAAATTAGTAAAAGATTACCAATATGTTTATCAAATAGATCCAGAAACCTTGGATTATATCGTCAGCAATATTGATTCTACATCATTTATTACAACAAATGCTGTAGATGGTTTATTAGCTAATGATAAATATGGTAATCTAGTTCCTTCTATTGCCGAATCATGGACAGTTTCAAAAGATGGTTTGACGTATACCTATAAAATCCGTCAGGATGCTAAATGGGTGACAGCAGAGGGAGAAGAATATGCTCCTGTAACTGCTAAAGACTTCGTTACTGGTTTGAAACATGCTGTAGATGGAAAATCAAAAGGACTTTCAATCGTTAGCTCTTCTATCAAGGGATTGGATGCATATATCAAGGGTGAAACAAAAGACTTTTCAACGGTTGGTGTAAAAGCACTTGATGATCAAACTTTAGAATATACCTTGAATCAACCAGAAACTTTTTGGAATGATAAGACAACTAGCGGTGTCATGATGCCAGTTAATGAAGAGTTTTTAGCTTCAAAAGGTGAAGGATTTGGGGCTCCAACAGATGCTAACTCTATTCTCTATAATGGTCCATTTGTCTTGAAAGCTGTAACCCCTAAATCATCTATCGAGATGGCTAAAAATGACGCTTACTGGGATAAAGAAAATGTAAAAATTGAGAACGTTAAGTTCACTTTCTGGGATGGTAAAGATCAAGATGTGATTGCTAAAGGTTTTGCTGATGGTCAATATAGCAAGGCTCGTATCTTCCCTACAAGTTCTACATATGAAAAATATGCAGCTGACTTCAAAGATAACATTTACTTTAACGAACCAGGTGCGGGTGTTGCAACTGTCAGCTTGAACTATGGCCGCACAGCTTATAACCACACAGCTAAGACAAGTGAAGCACAAAAGACCGCTACTCAAAAAGCTTTGCTAAATAAGGAGTTCCGTCAAGCCCTGAACTTTGCGGTAGATCGTAATTCTTATTCGGCTCAAACAAATGGTACTGATGGTGCTGCAGTAGCCATCCGTAATACATTTGCACCATATAATCTTCAAGTTGGTAAGAAAACATTTGGTGAATTGGTACAAGATAGCTTGGCTAAGACAAATTCTTCTACTTGGGCTAAGGTTTCTCTAGCTGATTCTCAAAATGGACTTTATAATGAAGAAAAAGCTAAAGAGGTATTTGCTAAAGCCAAATCAAGTCTACAAGCTGAAGGTGTTGAATTCCCAATCCACTTAGATGCTTTGGTTATTCAAGAATCAACAGCGGTTGTAAACCGTGTTCAATCATTGAAGCAATCAATTGAAAAAGTATTGGGTTCAGATAATGTTGTTGTAGACTTGCAACAAATAACTCAAGCAGAAGCTTTACCAATTTCATTTAGTGCTCCAACAGCTAAAGAGCAAGACTGGGATATCCATACTTTGATAGGATGGACCCCTGACTATCAAGATCCGTCTACTTTCTTGGATCAGTTTGTCATCAAGGGAGGAAACACTCGCCTTTACCTTGGTATTGACCAAAACACGGATGCATCAGTAGTAAGTAAACTTGGTTTGGCTGACTATGGAAAATTACTTGATGACGCAAACAGCGAAAACCAAGATGTTCAAAAACGTTATGAAAAATACGCGGTAGCACAAGCTTGGTTGACTGATAATGCTTTGACAATTCCTGTAATGGCTTCTCCTAAAGAAACAGCCGTTTCATTTGTTTCAAAGGTTTTACCATTTAGCTCTTCATATTCTGTAGCTGGGCTTAAAGGTGAGAATGCAGGATACTTGAAGTATACTGAAGTTGGTGAAAAAGCAATCACCAAAGAAGAGTATGAAAAAGCTCGTGAAAAATGGTTGAAAGAAAAGACTGAGTCAAACGAGAAAGCTCAAAAAGAATTGGCAAGTCATGTGAAGTAAATAATTTCTAATAGAACTTTCTCTCCATGAGGAGAAGGTTCTTTTGGGATTTTTAAAGGAAATGATATGAAAAAATATATTTTTATGCGTGTTTTGCGGTCATTGGTTTCTATCTTCTTAGTAACAACCTTGACTTACACGATTATCTATACAATGGTTCCTCGAAAATTGATTTTCAAACAGGATACCAACTATAACAAGATTGCGACAACGGCTGATAAACGTGATAACTATGAAAATACCGTTTATGAGCGTATGGGCTATATCGAGTACTACGATACCAAAGAGTTGCAAGAAAAAGCTAGCCAGATGGATTCTTCTGTAACAGTTGAAGCTAATGACACCAACAAGGCTATCTATGAAAAATACATCAAACAAATCGGTCATGGTTGGACCTTGGGAGAATTTACTGAAAGTGGCCAATTCTACGCTACTCGTGAAATCCCAATTTTTGAACGTGTTTTCAAATTCTATGCTAACTTGATTGACATTGACCATACAAATAAAATTCAAGACCCTGAAAATCCAGACTTGAAACGTTACCTTCGTTTCGAAAACGATCCAGCGATCGGATGGTCATTGGTCGGTTCAGGAACTAAACACAAATATCTTTTGTACTTCAACAGTCAGTTCCCATTCGTTCATCAAAACTTTGTGAACATCAATTTAGGTGACTCTTATCCAACCTATGCTAATAGTCCTGTTTTACAGGTTATTACTCAAGGACAAGGGCAAACAAAAACATCTCAAGTTCAGTTCCCAACAGGTAAGAAAACTTCTTCTGTAAATATTTACTCAAGAACCTACAAATCACCTAGTCAGGCTGACTCTCGTGAAGTAGCTAACTATGGGAAAGATGACCCATATACTGCAACTGAAAGTAACTACCAATATCCTTCTATGATTGCTAGCTCTGCAGTCGTTGGATTGATTGGTTTGGTGATTTCTTATGCGATTGCCGTGCCACTTGGTTCAGCTATGGCTCGCTTCAAGAACACTTGGATTGATAGCTTCTCAACAGGGGCTTTGACCTTCTTGATGGCTCTTCCAACCATTGCCTTGGTTTATATCGTTCGTTTGGCTGGTTCTTCAATCGGCTTGCCAGATTCATTCCCTATCTTGGGTGCTGGAGATTGGCGTTCGTATGTTTTACCAGCAGTTATCCTTGGTTTGTTGGGTGCTCCTGGTACAGCTATTTGGATTCGTCGTTATATGATTGACTTGCAATCTCAAGACTTTGTTCGTTTTGCTCGTGCCAAAGGTTTGTCTGAAAAAGAAATTTCAAACAAACACATCTTTAAAAATGCCATGGTTCCGCTGGTTTCAGGAATTCCTGGTGCTGTTATCGGGGTTATCGGTGGTGCAACCCTTACTGAAACAGTCTTCGCCTTCCCAGGTATGGGTAAAATGTTGATTGACTCTGTAAAAGCATCTAATAACTCTATGGTCGTTGGTCTTGTCTTCATCTTTACATGTATTTCTATCTTCTCACTTCTTTTAGGAGATATTTGGATGACTATTATTGACCCACGTATTAAATTGACTGAGAAAGGAGGCAAATAATGTCTACAATCGATAAAGAAAAATTTCAGTTCGTAAAACGTGACGATTTTGCCTCTGAAGCCATTGATGCGCCAGCATATTCATACTGGGGATCAGTGTTTAGACAATTTATGAAGAAAAAATCAACTGTAGTCATGTTGGGAATCTTGGTAGCTATCATTTTGATGAGTTTCATCTACCCAATGTTTTCTAAGTTTGATTTCAATGATGTCAGCAAGGTAAACGACTTTAGTGCTCGTTATATCAAGCCAAATGCTGAGCATTGGTTCGGTACTGACAGTAACGGTAAATCGCTCTTTGACGGTGTCTGGTTCGGAGCTCGTAACTCTATCCTCATTTCTGTGATTGCGACAGTGATTAACTTGGTTATCGGTGTTTTTGTCGGTGGTATTTGGGGAATTTCAAAATCAGTTGACCGCGTGATGATGGAAGTTTATAATGTCATCTCAAACATCCCATCTCTTTTGATTGTCATTGTCTTGACTTACTCAATCGGAGCTGGATTCTGGAATCTGATTTTTGCCATGAGTGTGACAACATGGATTGGGATTGCCTTCATGATTCGTGTGCAAATCTTGCGTTATCGTGACTTGGAATACAACTTGGCGTCACGTACTTTGGGAACACCAACCTTGAAGATTGTTGCCAAAAATATCATGCCACAATTGGTATCTGTTATTGTGACAACCATGACTCAAATGCTTCCAAGCTTTATCTCATACGAAGCCTTCTTGTCATTCTTCGGTCTTGGATTACCGATTACAGTGCCAAGTTTGGGTCGTTTGATTTCAGATTATTCACAAAACGTAACAACCAATGCTTACTTGTTCTGGATTCCATTGACAACTCTTGTCTTGGTATCCTTGTCCCTTTTCGTAGTTGGTCAAAACTTAGCGGATGCTAGTGATCCACGTACACATAGATAGGAGTAGAAATGACAAAAGAAAAAAATGTAATTTTGACTGCTCGCGATATTGTCGTGGAATTTGACGTTCGTGACAAAGTATTGACAGCCATTCGCGGCGTTTCCCTTGAACTAGTTGAAGGTGAAGTGTTGGCCTTGGTAGGTGAGTCAGGATCAGGTAAATCTGTTTTGACAAAGACCTTCACAGGTATGCTCGAAGAAAATGGTCGTATTGCTCAAGGTAGCATTGACTACCGTGGTCAAGATTTGACAGCTTTATCTTCTCACAAGGATTGGGAACAAATTCGTGGTGCTAAGATTGCGACTATCTTCCAGGATCCAATGACTAGTTTAGACCCAATTAAAACAATTGGTAGTCAGATTACAGAAGTTATTGTAAAACACCAAGGAAAAACAGCTAAAGAAGCGAAAGAATTGGCCATTGACTACATGAATAAGGTTGGGATTCCAGATGCAGATAGACGTTTTGATGAATACCCATTCCAATATTCTGGAGGGATGCGTCAACGTATCGTTATTGCGATTGCCCTTGCCTGCCGACCTGATGTCTTGATCTGTGATGAGCCAACGACTGCCTTGGATGTAACCATCCAAGCACAGATTATTGATTTGCTAAAATCTTTACAAAACGAGTACCATTTCACAACAATCTTTATCACCCACGACCTTGGTGTGGTAGCAAGTATTGCGGATAAGGTAGCAGTTATGTATGCGGGAGAAATCGTTGAGTATGGAACTGTTGAGGAAGTCTTCTATGACCCTCGCCATCCATATACATGGAGTCTCTTGTCTAGCTTGCCTCAGCTTGCTGATGATAAAGGGGATCTTTACTCAATCCCAGGAACACCTCCGTCACTTTATACTGACCTGAAAGGGGATGCTTTTGCCTTGCGTTCTGACTATGCAATGCAAATTGACTTCGAACAAAAAGCTCCTCAATTCTCAGTATCAGAGACACATTGGGCTAAAACTTGGCTTCTTCATGAGGATGCTCCAAAAGTAGAAAAACCAGCTGTGATTGCAAATCTCCACGATAAAATCCGTGAAAAAATGGGATTTGCCCATCTGGCAGACTAGGAGGAAGGAAATGTCTGAAAAATTAGTAGAAATCAAAGATTTAGAAATTTCCTTCGGTGAAGGAAGTAAGAAGTTTGTCGCGGTTAAAAATGCTAACTTCTTTATCAACAAGGGAGAAACTTTCTCGCTTGTAGGTGAGTCAGGTAGTGGGAAAACAACTATTGGTCGTGCCATCATTGGTCTAAATGACACAAGTAATGGTGATATCATTTTTGAAGGTCAAAAGATTAATGGAAAGAAATCGCGTGAACAAGCTGCAGAATTGATTCGTCGAATCCAGATGATTTTCCAAGACCCTGCGGCAAGTTTAAATGAACGTGCGACTGTTGATTATATTATTTCTGAAGGTCTTTACAATCACAGTCTGTTTAAGGATGAAGAAGAACGTAAAGAGAAAGTTCAAAATATTATCCGTGAAGTGGGTCTTCTTGCTGAGCACTTGACTCGCTACCCTCATGAATTCTCAGGTGGTCAACGTCAACGTATCGGTATTGCCCGTGCCTTGGTCATGCAACCAGACTTTGTTATTGCGGATGAGCCCATTTCAGCCTTGGACGTTTCTGTTCGTGCCCAAGTCTTGAACTTGCTCAAAAAATTCCAAAAAGAACTTGGTTTGACCTATCTCTTCATCGCCCATGACTTGTCGGTCGTTCGCTTTATTTCAGATCGTATCGCAGTTATTTATAAGGGTGTTATTGTAGAGGTTGCAGAAACAGAAGAATTGTTTAACAATCCAATTCACCCATATACTCAGGCCTTGCTTTCAGCGGTACCAATTCCAGATCCAATCTTGGAACGTAAGAAGGTCTTGAAGGTTTACGACCCAAGTCAACACGACTATGAGACTGATAAGCCATCCATGGTAGAAATCCGTCCAGGTCACTATGTTTGGGCTAACCAAGCCGAATTAACACGATATCAACAAGGATTAAACTAATAATGGTTTTATATCCTTAAAAGAGATAGGTTTAAAAATTTTAAAATGATAAAAACGCATAATATCAGATGTAGGTAAGCTTGATATTATGCGTTTCTATTATGTAAAGTTTTGATAAATTTCTCCTAATACTCTTTGATTTTCATTGAGTATAAGCTTGAGTTTTTGTATAGCTTCAAACTTATGGATAGAGAATTTTAGAAATTGAGTATGTTAGATTAGTGAAGTGAATATCAAATTCTAATAAGTTACGATCAATTGCTTATAATCACCTTATTTGATAATCTGTATCTGTTTCCAACTATTATACAATTGTTTATCCTATATTTTTATTTAAAATTGACCAATAACAACTGTACTAGTTTTATCCAATGAAATTGAAGAGAGTGCATCTAATAGTTCATTATAGTAGAATCCATTTTTCAAATCTGTTTTAGTAGCTAGAGCGAACACTTCTAGCGTATATCGATGATCTTTATCAGGAGGAGTTGGTCCAACAAACATAGAATCAATTTCAGAAAAATCAGTTTCTAATAGAGGACTTGCGAAACTATTTTTCCCTTGCTTAATAGAATCTTTATAATCTAGACTGTAATTTTCAGGAATAATGACTGTATTATTTTTGACTTCTATATCCGTAGCAATCCAGTGAATCCAAGGGAATGAACAAACTGGAATCGCATCATAATCAATTAAAGTAATAGCTATATATTTTGTCCCTTCTGGTAATTCGCTAATCTCAAAGGGGAAAGAGCGTACAGGATTCCCCTTAATAATGTCGGTACAATCTGCTTCTTTTCCAAATCGTTTAGGCAATAAGTTCTGGTTAAAAGGTATATTAATTTTCATCATATTGCTCCTTTTGTATAATCGAATAAATTATTCTTGATTCTATGATATAATAAATACTAACTTTTTAAAATTTGGAAAAAGTTAATAATTCATTAAATATTCTTTTAGGAAGGAGAGGAGATAATGAATTTAGATTGGTATTATACATTCTTAGTATTATCTAAACACCTCAATTATCATAGAGCAAGCGAAGAATTATTTTTAACGGAACCAACACTTCACCAGCAAATAAAAAAACTCGAAAAACACTTACAAGTAAATTTATTTGAAACAGTTGGAAGAAATTTAACTCTAACTCCAACAGGACGAGAATTTATCCCTATCGTAAAAAAAGTAATTGCTACATATGAAGATGGAATTAAAAAAATACAGTTAAAAAATAAAAAGTTGGAAACACATTTAAACATCGCAGTTTCACCTTACATAGCTACCTATCTGTTACCGAAATTTCTTCCAGAATTTTTTGAAGAACAACCATCTATAGGTATTTCAATTACCGTTTTACAAAATGATATTGCTCGAGAAATTGAAAATAATCAATTTGATATTGGGATAGCTAGGGAAGAACCTTATACTACAAAGATTAATTCAGAAAAAATTTGTGAGGGGAAAATTGCTCTTTTTTATCCCAAAAATGATTCTCAACTAACTGAGGTGGAGTTATTTCAAAAATATAAGATTTTATCAGATAATCATCCTGTTTATTGGAAACAAGTAAAACAAGAAATTTCTGAAATTGTTCCAGAATCTCAATTTGTTTCTATAAAGGATATAACAGTAACTGAGAAATTGATTGAAATGGGACAAGGGATCTCTTATCTCCCTCTCTATCTTAAAATGACTTTAAATCCTAATATTGCTACTCGAATACCAGAAGAAATTTCTATTCCACTATCTTTTACTTACATAATGACTAGAAAAAATTCGGAAGCTATTGAACTTTTCAAAAATAAATTTAAGGAATTTATTGTTTTTGAACAAAGTAAAGTAAATTTTTGACTCTTAATTTGACTCTTAAAAAGATGACTTGTGTATCTAGAAACTAGTGTTAATGTATAAAATTGAAATTTCGCATCATACTTTCTGAGTTTAGACGGACTTTGTTATGAGTTTGAAACAGAGATAGAAAAACTTTGAAAGGGACCTGAAAGGGTTTTTAAAAAAATTTAAAAAATTCTGAAATATTCTTGACAGCTGATGAAAAAGGTGGTAAGATAGGAAACATCAAAAAAGAAAGCAGAAAAAGAAATGAATAAGAGACAAGCTGTAACAATGAATCAAAACTTTTACTTTAGCTACTTTAGATAGTGTTTGTAGACATGTCACCATGGATGCAAACAGTTCAAGCAATTTGTTTGTATCTATGTGGCTAAGATTTTTGATTGTGGTCCATATAGATGAATATCTAAATGGACTAGCAAAGTTATAACTTGTTAGATTATTTCAAGCATCCGTTTAGATATTATCTAGGCGGTTTTTTGTTTTATCTTTTCTGAGAAGGAGTTTCATTATGAAAGTTGTTCGAAAATTACTAGCCCCCCTCTTGGTAGTGGGGATCCTCTTGACCTCTCTGATCAGTTTGCATCAGTTGAAGGCAGATAAGAAAAAAGATGTTTTCCGTATCGGGATTTCGCAGTTTATTACCCACCAGTCCCTAGACGCTACTAGAGAAGGATTTGTGGATGAGCTGGCCAAGCAAGGCTATGTTGAAGGGAAAAATATCGAGATTGATTTGCAAAATGCACAGGGAGAACAAAGAAATCTAAAAACCATTTCCCAGCAACTAGCAGAATCTAGTGATGTCGTTCTAGCCATCGCAACGCCTTCTGCTCAGAGCTTGGCTAATACAACACAAACGACACCGGTTATCTTTTCAGCTGTAACAGATCCTGTCAGTGCCAAGTTGGTTGAGTCAAGAGAACATCCTGGGGGCAATGTAACTGGGACAAGCGACCAGTCATCAGATGCCATTTCAACCCAAATCAATTTGATAAAGAAAGTGTTGCCAAAAGCTAAAACAATTGGAATTCTCTATACTCAGAGCGAGCCAAACTCAGTTGTCCAAAAGGATGAAGCTAAGCGCCTTCTGGAAGAAAAAGGCTTTACCGTTGTTGAAAAAACAATCTTGGACAGTAACAACGTCAAGGCGGCAGCAGAGAGCTTGATGGCAGAAGTGGATATGGTTTTTGTACCAACGGATAATATCATTTCGTCAACCATGGAAACAGTCAAGCAGGTTTCTATTAAACACAAGGTTCCAGTATTCGGTGGTTCAACAGAAATGATTGCTGTTGGTGGCTTGTATAACTACGGAACCAATTATGAAGAATTGGGAAGACAGACAGCTCGCATGCTGATTCGTGTTTTAAAAGGTGAGAAGCCAGAAAATATAGCAGTTGAGTTGCCTGAAAAACTGGAATTGCATACCAATCAAGAAATGGCAGATGCACTAGGAATTGATATTAGTAAGTTAGAAGGCAAGGAATAAGGAGGTTTGAGATGAATTTTGTATTATCTAGTTTATCAGAAGGTTTGTTGTGGTCGATTATGGCGATTGGGGTCTACTTGACTTTCCGTATTTTGGATATTGCGGATATGACTGCTGAGGGAGCCTTTCCACTGGGGGCGGCTGTCGTCGTATCTCAGATACAGGCAGGGACAAATCCTTGGATTGCGACCTTACTTGCTTTGCTGGCAGGTATGGTAGCAGGTCTTGTATCAGGAATGCTCCACACCAAGATGAAAATCCCAGCTCTCTTGACAGGGATTGTAACCTTGACAGGGCTTTATTCAATCAATATTAAAATCATGGGAAGTGTGCCCAATCTTTCCTTGGGAGATTCTTCAACTGTCTTTAAACAGTTGGCTAGCTTGGGACTGACAACTGAAGAAGCTGTTTTCTCATTCAGTTTGGCCTGTCTCTTACTTGTTTGTTTGGTCTTGACTCTTTTGATGAAAACAGAGATTGGCTTGGTCTTGCGTTCGACTGGGGACAATATTCCGATGAGTGAGGCTAATGGGGTCAATGTAGACACCATGAAGATTGTTGGTTACATGATTTCAAACGGCTTGATTGCCCTATGTGGTTCCTTGTTTGCCCAAAATGATGGATTTTCAGATGTGACTTCTGGGACAGGAACCATTGTTGTTGGTTTGAGTGCAGTTATTATTGCGGAAGTCTTGATACACGACTTGACCATTGGAGGCCGCTTGTTATCCATCGGAATCGGTGCTATTGTTTACCGTTTGATTATTTTAAATATCTATGAAATTCCAAATCTAGATCAAAACCTGGTTCGTCTCTTTAATGCAATCTTGCTAGCCTTGGTTTTATTTGCACCAGAATTGCAAAAGAGATTAAAGATTCGTGGTCTGAAATTGAGAAATGAATAGGAGGAGAAAGTTATGGCAAGTTTGTTAACACTTGAAAATATTCACAAGACATTTGAAGCAGGGACGGTCAATGAGAACCATGTCCTCAAAGGATTAGATTTAGAGGTTGAAGAGGGAGATTTTATCTCTGTGATTGGTGGAAATGGAGCAGGGAAATCCACTTTGATGAATATCTTGGCTGGCAATCTATCGGTGGACGAAGGGGACCTTTTATTGGCAGGTAAATCCATTAAAAATCTGAGTGTCAGAAAGAGAGCCAAGGATATCGCCCGTGTTTTTCAGGATCCTAAGATGGGAACAGCTTCGCGTTTGACGATTGAGGAAAATATGGCTATTGCCTTGAGACGTGGGCAAAAGAGAGGGCTTGGTTGGGGCGTGAAGGAGAAGGATAGAATCCAGTTCCAAGAAGCCTTAAAAGAGTTGAATATTGGTCTTGAGAATCGCTTGAAAGTGGATACTCAATACCTTTCAGGAGGACAAAGACAGGCCTTGACCCTAGTCATGGCAGCCTTGGTGAAGCCCAAACTTTTGCTTCTGGATGAACATACTGCGGCACTTGACCCGAAAACGAGTCAAATGGTGATGGACTTGACGCAAAAGATTGTGGAAGCCCATCAGTTGACGACTTTGATGATTACCCATGATATGAACCATGCAATCGAGTACGGAAATCGTCTCATTATGCTCTATCAAGGAAAGATTGTGGTTGATGTTAAGGGAGAGGAGAAAAAGCATCTGACGGTTGAAGATCTCATGCATCTCTTCCAGAAAAATAGTGGCCAAAGTCTAGTTAGTGATGAATTGGTTTTGGGATAAAGAAAAAGGCTGAGATGTGGTGTCTTAGTCTGTTTATAATATGGCTTACACAGCATTGTTAACTAGATACTTGTCAATTGCTGTATGACATTAGTATTGATTTAAATTGATACAAGGTAAAAGAAATCTGGAAGAATCTGTTTCTGTCTAGGAGTTCTCACTATTATTAAAACCAGTCCTCAAGACAAAAGGACTGGTTTGTAGTTTAGAATATTATCTTAAAAGATATCAGTTAAATGGTAGATGAAATGGTGTGTAACATACTTGAATTGAACTTGAATAGGATGACCCCTCCAAGTAATTCTTAAAAATTTATAGATCTAATCTATCTTATTTTTTAATAAGAAAATTGATGTTAAGACTACACTCAGTCCTGCTAAGAAGAGGAGTGGATTTGAGGATTCACCAGTTTCTGGAAGTTGTTCTTTGTAATGCGTATTTTCCATCTGAGTAAGACTATCGGTAGTTGAAGCCTGTTCAAAGTTTAGTGAAGTTGGTTCTGAAGGTATTTCAATTGTCTTGTTTGGTGTAGTTTCTTGAGAATGGCTAGATTGATAGACTACCGCATATGTACTAAAGTGACTAGTGGTAAATTCTGCCCTACCTTCTCGAACTGTAAAATCAAGTGCTTCCAATTTCTTAGTTGGACTTAGGTAATAAACATTTTCTACATCGGCTGTAATTGGTAATCTAACTAAAACAGCTCTCTGTGGTTGTATATTATGATTGTTTGGATTTTTAAATTGAATATCATAAGCATCGTATATCTTACCAAATAGTTCTTGAGCTAATACACGTCTGCTAGAAATATGAGAAATTCCCTCTAAGTCAGTCGCTCCTCCAATAATTTCAACTCCAGTCCTTTCATCTTTTAAGACACGAAGTTTATATTCAGGAACAGAGACAGTAGACGCTTGTTCTAGTCCTGCTGTGCCGATAGGCTTCGTGTACTCAGGGATAGAAACAGTAGGTGGTTGTTCTAGTCCTGCTGTGCCGATAGGCTTCGTGTACTCAGGGATAGAAACAGTAGGTGGTTGTTCTAGTCCTGCTGTGCCGATAGGTTTAGTGTATTCAGGGATAGAAACAGTAGGTGGTTGCTCTTGTCCTGCTGTGCTGATAGGCTTAGTGTATTCAGGAATTTCTACAATAGGAGCAGGATCATCTCCCTTGCTTGTAGTTGGTTGCTGATTCTCATCCTTTTTGGTAAAGACAGCTACTACAGGACTGCTTGTTGTATTTCCCTGGATAGAATAAGCTTCTATCGCATTTCCAACTTTTCGATTGGTTTCGTCAGGGATAGGGATTTGTATCTGATTATCTTGGATTGATAAGACAGTCTGATCCCCAGTCGTAACCAGATGATTATCGTCTATCTTACGTAAAACTAGTGGATCTTTGATACCTGGGAAGGTCACAGCGATTGCTTCCCAGTCTCCAGCTGGTAGAGTTAAAGAGATGTTTTTATCCCCTTCCTTAAGCGGTGCGATACTTGGACTATCTACACCAACAGCAGGGGCTTTGATGATATCAAAGGAGTCTAGAGAGATTTTCTTGCGTCCTGCTGGTGAATTTGAATCAACTTTTAATGTCAAAATATGATTGCCATCGCTCAGATTAGTAAATTCTCCAATTAAGGTTGCCTTTTGGGTATCTCCAGCTGTGTAGAAGTCTAGACTTGGCATTTCTTTGCCATCTAGTGTCACGAGAGCTTTTCCGAGAGCGGATGTTTTAAGTCCGTAAATTCGAATACCTGTTCCAGTAAATGGAATGGTTGCCTGAGCTTCTGAAGTAGTACTTGGGCCACTATTATTGATGTCCGCATATTTTTCTGTGCTTTTATATAATTCAGTGTCGCTCCAATCTTTGAATTGAGACCCGTATTGAATGCGAGAGTCACGGTCATCCATTTTTTCAATAGTTGTTCCCTGTCCAGGTAAAACTTTAAAGTAGTCTAAGGAAATTTTGGAACGTTCACTGCCACGGTGTTTATGCTCTTTTTTTACAGTGATGGTCATCACATGAGAACCATCTGACAATCCTGTGAAGCGACCGATAAGGCTACCTTTTTCAGTTGCACCTGCAGTATAGAAGTCCAGTTCACTGACTGATTTACCATCGATTTTGACTTCAGCGATTCCCAATTGAGATGATTTGAGACCATAGATTTCAATGCCAACACCATTGAAAGGAATGGTTGCTGTCGCATCTTTATCTGTATAGTTACCTAGTGAAAGGTCAGCAAACTTCTCTGTTCCTCCAAATAATTCTGAGTCTGCCCAGTTTCCAAATGCAGAACCGTATTGGATTCGACTATCACGGTCATCCATCAATTGGTTATAGGTTTCGACATTGGCCTTTTCGGATACCTGTGTAGAAACATTACCTAGCATAGCCTTAACAGTATAAGTGTAGGCGAGTTGAGGATCGAGTGAGCGGTCGATAAAATGGGTTTGATTGGTTACAAATTCTCTGCTTGCAGAGGTTTGGCCAGATTCGTCTTTCGCTTGTCTTTGGATAACATAGTGGGTAGCGCCTTCTACTTGGTTGAAGGTGAGTTCGGCAGTGACGCCATTTTGTCTAACTGCTGTCAGACTGGTTACACGACCAGGGAAATGTTCAAAGGTAATGACATCACCTTTTTGCGTTGCTAGTTGGATGCGGCCATCTTTAAGAACAGTTGCTTTGACAGATTTGCCATTGACCTTGATTTGGCTGGCTTCGATATTTGGATAATCTACAACTAGGTCTCCACCGACATTTGCCAGGAAGGACAGGCTTTGCAGGTTTTTATCTTTCCACTTCATGCTGACTTCAAAGTTACCACGGGCAACCAGACCAGAAACCTGACCGTCTTTCCAAGCATCTGGAAGGGCTGGCAATGGTGCAATGTAGCCAGTGTGTGATTGAAGAAGCATTTCTGCAATTCCACTGGTTGCTCCAAAGTTTCCATCGATTTGGAAAGGTGCGTGCGTATCCCAAAGGTTTTCTAGGGTTGAATATTTGAGCTGTTCAGCAAGCAGGCGATGGGCACGGTTACCGTCTAAGAGACGAGCCCAGAGGTTGATTTTATTGGCCTTAGACCAACCAGTACCACCATCTCCGCGGTGATTGAGGGTAGCACGTGCAGCCTCTAAGTATTCAGCCTGGTCTTTGCTAAAGAGCGTACCTGGGAAGAGACCTACCAGATGGGAAACGTGGCGGTGATTATTTTCAATGCCTTCATTAGTGAATTGTGGGCTGTCTTCTTCGTACCATTCCTTGATACGTCCCTCTTTGTTAATGTGAAGTGGTTTTAGTTTGTCAAATTTAGCCTTGATCTCTGTGACTAAGTCTTTGTCGACATTCAGATGGTTGGCGACTTCCATGTAGTCATGGAATAGCTGCCAGACTAGTGATTGGTCAAAGGTATTTCCAATGGTAATGGTACCGTGTTCTGGTGAGTAGGATGGAGAAGATACCCAACGGTCGCTGGCCTGGTCATAGTGCAAGAAGGAATTCCAGAACTTAGCTGTTTCCTTGAGCATTGGATAAATCTTTTCTTTTAGATAAGTTTCATCCTTGGTGAATTTGTAGTAGTCATAGACGTTCTGCATCATCCAGGCATTAGCAGCTGGAGACCAACCCCAATAGTAATTCCAACCAGGAGTTGTCCAGCCAAATGGTGTTGCTTGAGTGTGGACTAGCCAACCATTTTCTTGTCCGTCTTTGGATTCGATACCAGCGTATTCTTTGGCAGCGATACGACCATAATAGCGCATGTCATCAATGTAATTGATCATTGGCTTGGCTGTTTCAGCAAGGTTGCTCATGTAGGCTGGCCAATAGTTCATTTGCAAATTGACATTGAGGTGGTAGTCAGCGTTCCAAGGTGGATTGTCTACAGCATTCCAGACTCCTTGTAGGTTGGCAGGAAGGGCATCTGTCCGATCACGAGACGAACTAATCAATAAATAACGTCCGTATTGGAAGAAGAGTTCTTCCAGTTTTTGCCCTTTGCTAGGGTTATATCCTTGAAGGGCCTCTTTTGTCGTTTGAGCAGTCTTGCTTCCACCTAGGTTTAGTTTAACGCGGTTAAAGAGACTTTGATAGTCCTTGATATGGTCCTTTTTAAGTGTCTCGTAGTCTTTGCCACTAGCTGCTTCTACAATGCCTTTAACCATTTTTTCGAGGTCAATCTCTTTTCGATAATTAGTTTTCGGATTCTGAGCAAAGTTGGTCTTGGCACTGAGTAAAAGAGTAGCGTAGCTGGCTCCTGTGACCGTTAAACTATCATCATAGACAATAACTTTTCCGTCCGTTTTAATTCCTAGATAGGATGCGAACTGGAGGCCATTATCTTTGACTGTACCTTTTAGTAGGATACCATTTGGGTCTGTCTTAACATGACCACTCTTGTAGTGAGAATATTCCGCTGAGTAGTTTCCGTTAGCAAGCAAATCTTTTGTTAAGCTATTCCAAACTGTAAAATCAAGTTTTTTGTCCCCTTTTTGGGTTAAGTGGGTAACTGTAACATCATCAGGGTAGCTTGAGAAGGTTTCTCTTTTAAAGGTCGTCCCATCTTGGGTGTAAGAAGTGGTAGTAGTAGCTTCTGTGATATCCAAACCACGGTGATAATCTGTAACTGTATCCAGCTCCTTTTTCTGGTTATTGAAGACCATGAAGATATCACCAAAGGCTAGATAACGTCCGTACTGGGCATTGTTTGGCCCAACTAGATTTCGCTCGGCTAATCGCTTGGCTTTTTGGCGATCTCCGTCTTCAAGAGCCTTACGAATTTCTGCTAAAATTTTATATCGCTCCTGATAGTTTCCTCCATTATAGTCGGTACTATCGGGACGTGGCCCACCCGACCAAAGAGTTTTTTCGTTGTATTGGATTCTCTCCTCACCGATGAGACCAAAAACCTTAGCACCCATCTCACCATTGCCAACTGGAAGGGCTTGTTTTTCCCATCCATCATAGGAAGGAGCTGTTGGTTTATCATAGTTTAGTTGATAGTTGTTTTGGTTTGTCACAGGCAGTTCTTGCTTTTCGGCTTCCTTATTTTCGTTAGGTTTGACAATGGCTTCAGTGCTTGCTTGATTAGTTGTAGCAGAAGTAACATCAGCCTTAGCAGGTTTGGTTTCAGAAGAACTATTATTAGCTAGAACTGGTTTTGAATGGTCAATTGCTTCGCTTGGCTGTGTGTGCTCGGTTGATTCAGTTGTTTTCGTAACGGTATCTGTCTTAGCTGTAGTTTTCTCTAGTGTAGACTCATTTTGCTTTACTTTAATAGTATCAGCAGAGACGGTATGACTAGCTAGAAAAACCGCTCCAAGCAAAACAGAGGCTGTGCCAACTGTTAGCTTTCGAATACTGTAGCGACAGGATTTCTCCCTAAATAAATTTCCCATAGAAATCTCCTCCCATTTATTGTAAGCGCATTCATTTTTTCTTAAAAAAATATAATGCCCTATTTACAGTCTGATATAGACCGATTTTATTCGTACCATTTTAATATAACAAATAAAACCAGAGAAAGCAAGGGATTTTCATATGAAGTTATAGTTTTATATAATGTCACTGGAAACTGGTTAGACAAGTAGTCAAAGATACGAATGTATAAGGCGACTATGTATTGGTAGGTAAATTCCCAAACTAAGTTCCACTGCTACTCCAAGTGGAAGTTAGTCTGAT
>CAUTXU010000001.1:0-51805 GCA_963542415.1 uncultured Streptococcus sp. | reverse complement strand
GACTTCGTCAGTCTTATCTACAACCTCAAAGCAGTGCTTTGAGCAGCCTGCGGCTCGCTTCCTAGTTTGCTCTTTGATTTTCATTGAGTATAACAGACAAGAAAGAGAATGGATAAGAACGTGCAGGAACCAGTGAAATTATTTCAATACAATACCCTTGGAGCCTTGATGGCTGGCCTTTATGGTGGTACCATGACAGTGGGAGAATTGCTAGAGCATGGTGACCTTGGTTTGGGAACCTTGGATTCTATTGATGGGGAATTGATTGTCTTAGATGGCAAGGCTTATCAGGCCAAAGGCTCAGGAGAGCAACCGGAAATTGTAGAAGTGTCACCAGATGCCCTTATTCCTTACGCAGCAGTAGTACCGCATCAGGCAGAGGTCATTTTCCGCCAGCGCTTTGAGATGACAGACAAGGAATTGGAAGAGCGAATCGAGTCTTATTATGATGGGGAAAATCTTTTCCGCTCTATCAAGATTCGTGGGGAATTTTCGCATATGCATGTGCGCATGATTCCCAAGTCGACACCAGATACCAAGTTTGCTGAGGTCGCAACCCATCAACCAGAATATAGTCGTGACAATGTGGCGGGAACTATCGTTGGTTTCTGGACGCCAGAGATTTTCCATGGGGTCAGTGTGGCAGGCTATCATCTACACTTCATCTCAGATGACTTGACCTTCGGTGGGCATGTCATGGACTTTGTCATCAAGGAAGGCATTATCGAGGTGGGAGCTGTTGACCAATTGGACCAACGTTTCCCAGTCCAAGACCGTCAATACTTGTTTGCCAAGTTCAATGTTGAAGAGATGAGAAAAGATATTGAAAAGGCAGAATAGGAGACGAAAATGACCACTCATATTATCATTACCATGGTGCTGTTGCTGGCTCTCTTGCTAGGAAGCATTTGGTATGCCAAAAAGAAATACCAGATTAATCTAGCTGTCTTGGGCTTGGGGGCTGTCGCTTTCTTTGTCTCTTCACAGATTTTGGAAAAACTGGTGCATATCTTGGTTTTACATCCTCAAAAAGACGGTAGTATTGCCCTCTTGCAAGATCATCCGCTTGTCTATATCATCTATGGCCTAGCCATGGCAGCATTTTTTGAGGAAACTGCTCGTCTTGTTTTCTTCAAATGGTTGGAGAAAAAGAGAAGTTTGGAAAAGGCAGATGCCTTGGCCTATGGATTGGGGCATGGTGGCTTGGAATTGATTTTCCTAGGTCTTACTAGTTTGCTTAATCTCTACATCGTTCTCTCAGCAGTTCAAACGCAAAATCCACAGGTCATGCAATTGCTGTCTGAAAATATGTTGAAAACTATTCAGTCGCTATCAGTCTGGCAGATTTATTTGCTTGGTTTTGAGAGAATCTTGGCGCTAGGTTTTCAATTACTTTTGACAGTTTGGGTTTACCAGGCTGTTATCCAGAAGAAATGGATTTATCTCCTAGTGGCCTATGGCCTACATGCCTTCTTTGACCTAGCACCATCTCTAGCCCAAGTTGGCTGGTTGACCAATCCAGTCTTGGTGGAAGTTGTCCTAGCACTGGAACTCGTTCTGGTTGCCTATGGAACAAAGGCTATCTTTTGCAAAAAATCATAAAAAGAGGGGAAACCTCTTTTTATGTTTAAAAAGTAAACAAGGTTTTTTTATGGTCGTCAAATGTCTCTAAAAATGGTATAATGGAATGAATTTTTAAAAAGGAAGAGTGACATGTCTGTAAGAGAAAAAATGCTTGAAATCTTAGAAGGGATTGATATCCGTTTCAAAGAACCCTTGCATAGCTATAGTTATACAAAAGTAGGTGGAGAGGCCGATTATTTGGTCTTTCCACGAAATCGTTTTGAGTTGGCTCGCGTTGTTAAATTTGCCAATCAAGAAAATATCCCTTGGATGGTTCTTGGAAATGCCAGCAACATCATCGTTCGTGATGGTGGGATTCGTGGATTTGTCATCTTGTGTGACAAGCTCAATAATGTTTCTGTTGATGGCTATACTATTGAAGCAGAAGCTGGTGCTAACTTGATTGAAACAACTCGCATTGCCCTTCGTCATAGTTTGACTGGCTTTGAGTTTGCTTGTGGCATTCCAGGGAGCGTCGGTGGTGCGGTCTTTATGAATGCGGGTGCCTATGGTGGCGAGATTTCCCATATCTTACAGTCTTGTAAGATCTTGACCAAGGATGGAGAAATCGAGACTCTGTCTGCCAAAGATTTGGCTTTTGGTTACCGCCATTCAGCTATTCAGGAGTCTGGTGCAGTTGTCTTGTCAGCTAAATTTGCCCTAGCTCCAGGGAATCATCAGGTTATCAAGCAAGAAATGGAACGCTTGACTCATCTACGTGAACTCAAACAACCTTTAGAATACCCATCTTGTGGTTCGGTCTTTAAGCGTCCAGTGGGTCATTTTGCAGGTCAATTAATTTCAGAAGCTGGCTTGAAAGGCTATCGTATCGGTGGCGTAGAAGTGTCAGAAAAGCACGCAGGATTTATGATCAATGTCGCAGATGGAACGGCCAAAGACTACGAGGACTTGATTGAGTCTGTTATCGAAAAAGTCAAGGAACACTCTGGCGTTACTCTTGAGAGAGAAGTCCGTATTTTAGGTGAAAGCAAGTAGGAAGCTGTATTTGAAAAGCTGCTGCTATGTCATGGAAAGGGGGTGAAAGCCTATCGTTAGTGCAGAAGAATGTAGGCAGTTCAATCTCCTACACGAGGTAGTGGCGGCCTGACAGAGCCCTGATCTGTTAATCTATGAAAAAGAAGGAATTTATGCCAATTGAAAAAACCAATTATCGAATTCAAAAACGTCTCTAAAGTTTTTGAAGACAGTAACACCAAGGTTCTCAAAGACATCAACTTTGAGTTGGAGGAAGGGAAATTTTACACCCTTTTAGGCGCATCTGGTTCAGGGAAATCAACTATCCTAAATATTATTGCAGGTTTACTGGATGCGACGACAGGAGATATTTTACTGGACGGTGTCCGCATCAATGACATCCCAACCAACAAGCGAGATGTCCATACGGTCTTCCAATCTTATGCCTTGTTTCCACATATGAATGTGTTTGAAAATGTTGCCTTTCCACTCCGCTTGCGTAAAATCGACAAGAAAGAAATCGAACAACGCGTAGCGGAAGTTCTCAAGATGGTTCAGTTGGAAGGTTATGAAAAACGTTCCATCCGTAAACTCTCTGGAGGACAACGCCAGCGTGTGGCTATTGCCCGTGCCATCATCAACCAACCTCGTGTGGTCTTGTTGGATGAGCCCTTGTCAGCGCTGGACTTGAAATTGCGAACAGACATGCAGTACGAACTGCGTGAACTACAACAACGATTGGGCATTACCTTCGTATTTGTCACCCACGATCAGGAAGAAGCCCTTGCCATGAGTGACTGGATTTTCGTTATGAATGATGGCGAGATTGTCCAGTCTGGAACACCTGTGGATATCTACGATGAGCCGATTAACCATTTTGTTGCCACCTTTATCGGTGAGTCAAATATCTTGTCAGGTACCATGATTGAGGACTACTTGGTTGAGTTTAACGGCAAACGCTTCGAAGCGGTCGATGGTGGGATGAAGCCAAATGAACCTGTTGAGGTCGTGATTCGTCCAGAGGACTTGCGTATTACCCTTCCTGAAGAAGGCAAGCTCCAAGTTAAGGTCGATACCCAGCTCTTCCGTGGGGTTCACTATGAAATTATCGCCTATGACGAACTCGGAAATGAATGGATGATCCACTCAACTCGTAAGGCCATCGTGGGTGAGGAAATCGGTCTGGACTTTGAACCAGAAGACATCCACATCATGCGTCTCAACGAAACCGAAGAAGAGTTCGATGCTCGTATCGAAGAATACGTAGAAATCGAAGAGCAAGAAGCAGGTCTGATTAATGCGATCGAGGAGGAAAGAGATGAAGAAAACAAGCTCTAAACTCTTTGTAGTGCCCTACATGCTCTGGATTGCCCTCTTTGTCCTGGCACCCTTGGTCTTGATTTTCGGTCAATCCTTTTTCAATATCGAAGGCCAGTTTAGCTTAGAAAACTATAAATCTTACTTTGCGTCACAAAACTTGACCTATCTCAAGATGAGTTTCAACTCAGTACTCTATGCAGGAATTGTGACCTTGGTAACACTACTCATCAGCTATCCGACAGCCCTCTTTTTGACCCGCCTCAAGCACCGTCAACTCTGGCTCATGCTGATTATCCTGCCAACATGGATTAACCTGCTCCTCAAGGCCTATGCCTTTATCGGGATTTTTGGTCAGAATGGCTCTATTAACCAATTCTTGGAATTTATCGGAATTGGTTCGCAACAGTTGCTCTTTACCGATTTCTCCTTTATCTTTGTCGCAAGCTACATCGAGCTTCCCTTTATGATCTTGCCGATTTTCAATGTCTTGGACGATATGGATAACAACCTCATCAATGCCAGCTATGACCTCGGTGCGACTAAGTGGGAAACCTTCCGCCATGTCATCTTCCCTCTATCGATGAATGGGGTGAGAAGTGGGGTTCAATCGGTTTTTATTCCCAGTTTGAGTCTCTTCATGCTGACCCGTTTGATTGGTGGGAACCGCGTTATCACCTTGGGGACAGCCATTGAGCAGAACTTCCTGACCAATGACAACTACGGTATGGGTTCAACCATCGGTGTGATTCTCATCCTGACCATGTTCATCACCATGTGGGTGACCAAGGAAAGGAGAGAACGATGAAAAAATTTGCCAATCTATATCTGGGACTGGTCTTTCTTGTCCTCTACCTGCCGATTTTTTACTTGATTGGCTATGCCTTTAATGCAGGCAACGACATGAACAGCTTTACAGGCTTTAGCTTGAGCCATTTTAAAACCATGTTTGGCGATGGTCGCCTTATGTTGATTGTAACTCAGACCTTTTTCTTGGCCTTCCTATCAGCCTTGATTGCGACCATTATCGGGACTTTTGGTGCCATTTACATCTACCAGTCTCGTAAGAAATACCAAGAAGCCTTTCTTTCACTCAATAATATCCTCATGGTTGCGCCTGACGTTATGATTGGTGCCAGCTTCTTGATTCTCTTTACCCAACTCAAGTTTTCACTTGGCTTTTTGACCGTTCTATCTAGTCACGTGGCCTTCTCCATTCCTATCGTGGTCTTGATGGTCTTGCCTCGTCTCAAGGAAATGAACGGTGACATGATTCATGCGGCCTATGACTTGGGAGCCAGTCAATTTCAGATGTTCAAGGAAATCATGCTTCCTTACCTGACTCCGTCTATCATTGCAGGTTACTTCATGGCCTTCACCTATTCGCTAGATGACTTTGCCGTGACCTTCTTTGTAACGGGAAATGGCTTTTCAACCCTGTCAGTCGAGATTTACTCTCGTGCTCGTAAGGGGATTTCGCTAGAAATCAATGCCCTGTCTGCCCTTGTCTTTCTCTTTAGTATTATCCTAGTTGTTGGATATTACTTTATCTCACGTGAGAAGGAGGAGCAAGCATGAAAAAACTCTATTCATTTTTAGCAGGAATTGCAGCGATTATCCTGGTCTTGTGGGGAATTGCGACGCATCTAGACAGTAAAATCAATAGCCGAGATAGTCAAAAACTGGTTATCTACAACTGGGGTGACTATATCGATCCAGAACTCTTGGAGCAATTCACAGAAGAAACAGGCATCCAAGTCCAGTATGAGACCTTTGACTCCAACGAAGCCATGTATACCAAGATCAAGCAGGGTGGAACGACCTACGACATTGCCATCCCAAGTGAATACATGATCAACAAGATGAAGGACGAAGACCTCTTGGTACCGCTTGACTATTCAAAACTTGAAGGTCTTGAAAATATCGGACCAGAGTTCCTCAACCAGTCCTTTGACCCAGGCAATAAATTCTCCATTCCTTACTTCTGGGGAACCTTGGGAATTGTCTATAATGAAACCATGGTAGATGAGGCGCCTGAGCATTGGGATGACCTTTGGAAGCCAGAGTATAAGAACTCTATCATGCTTTTTGATGGGGCGCGTGAGGTATTGGGTCTAGGGCTTAACTCGCTGGGCTATAGCCTTAACTCCAAGGATCCACAGCAGTTGGAAGAGACAGTAGATAAGCTCTACAAGCTGACTCCAAATATCAAGGCCATCGTTGCCGACGAGATGAAGGGCTACATGATTCAGAATAACGCTGCTATCGGCGTGACCTTCTCTGGTGAAGCCAGCCAAATGCTAGAAAAAAATGAAAATCTACGCTATGTGGTACCAACCGAGGCCAGCAACCTTTGGTTTGACAATATGGTCATTCCCAAAACAGTCAAAAACCAAGATGCAGCCTATGCCTTTATCAACTTTATGTTGAAACCCGAAAATGCTCTCAAAAATGCGGAGTATGTTGGCTATTCAACACCAAACCTACCAGCTAAGGAATTACTCCCAGAGGAGAAAAAAGAAGATAAAGCCTTCTATCCAGATGCTGAAACTATGAAACACTTAGAAGTTTATGAGAAATTTGACCATAAATGGACAGGAAAATATAGCGACCTCTTCCTACAGTTTAAAATGTATCGGAAGTAGGAGTTAGCAGTCACGAAACGAATCAGTCAAGCTGGTTCGTTTTTTCTAAATAATAAGCAGCTTTTTGATTTTGCTTGACAAATTGTTAAGAATCTAATATAATAAAATTCGTAGAAGAAAACTATCGCTTTTAGCGTAGCCAAAGAATTACTGGTCGGTCTGTTTTGGTCAGTAGTTCGTAGATAGGCTTATTTGGGTTTTATATATTTTCCGCAAGCAGATGAATAAATATATCGTAGGAAGAGGTGTAAATAGCCTCTTTATTTTTTTGAGAAAAGGTACAGTATGTTAAGAAATTTAATTCTTAGTTACAGAACGTTGATGGATACTCAATACAAATTTACTATCACTCAGACTGTCTCCAAACAAACTACAGAAAAATATATTGAGTTAAGCTTCACGGAACCAAATTTTCATCATCTTATAGGTTTGCACAAACTAAAAGGAATAGATAAAGTTAAGTGCTTCAATGGTAATGGGGCTCAGAAGATATATAACCAAATTTTGGGAAATCATATCACTTTTTATGATTTAGATAAAGATACATCTCAGCATAAGGCTGCATTTTTATCTAGAGCAACTTCTCTGAATTTAATTTATACGATGCTAGAAAATATAAGTGTTAATTTAAAGGGATTGTACTATTTTGACCCAAATAAAATTGGGTCGAAGATTAAAGCAAAGTATTTATTGCACTTTCAACATAGAGATAAAGAATTTTATTTTTTGTTTGATAAATATGATAAGAAGGTTAAGAACACTGATATTTGCTATCCTGTTTCAGTTTTTAGAAGAAAAATACAGGCTGAGTTGCCAGAAGGGCGTAGTGCAAAACACTATGAAATGAACCAAACCCCCATTAAGCTATTGAAGGTTGAAAAAATACAGGGGGCTAGAATTGTTACATTATACGATAGATAGTTCATTTGGTTTAGAGAGCTATTTTGAGTATGACAGGTATATCAGATATATGAGATTTGGCGCCAGTTAACCGTGAAAATAATAGCCATTCTAAGCCTGATGCTGGAAATCAGAATCGTCAGAGGAAGGAATAGAGAAATCGTGGCTTTACGAACAGAAATGTTATAGTAAAATATGTATAGTGGATGAGATGGTAGCAAGTTTTTGGGAAAATTAAACTTTAATGACAGTGTCTATCTCATAAGATCATTTCCAGTTGACGCAGATTTAAAAAAACGATATAATAAGGAAGTTGAGAATTGATTTTCAGTTGTCTTAGTCCAGAGAAATGGCGGTGCTGCGAGCCATCTAAGCTAGGAAGTCATGCTACTCAATCATACAATTGCATAAGAATAAGAGAATGACAAGTTCATTGAATGAAGGTGGTACCGCGGTTTTTCGCCCTTCGTGATATGAGCTTGTCTTTTGATTTTTGGAGGTGTTGATGAAAACATTTCTTGTCAAACAAAAGTTTCGTCTTGGAGGCGAACGCTTCGCTATCAAGGATGACAGGGGAGAAATCGCCTATCAGGTGGAGGGATCATTTTTTAAGATTCCCAAAACTTTTACCATCTATGATGCTAATGGTGAACAAGTCAGTCAGATCAGTAAAGAAATCTTGACCTTGCTTCCTCGTTTTGAGATTCAGCTTCGGGATGGCTCGAGTTTTGTCATTCGCAAGAAGTTGACCTTCTGGCGAGATAAGTATGAGTTTGATAATCTGGGGCTTCGTATCGAGGGCAATATCTGGGATTTGGATTTCAAATTGCTGGATGATCGCGATCAGCTGATTGCGGAAATTAAGAAGGAACTCTTCCATCTGACCTCTACCTATAACGTAACGGTTCTTGAGGACGCTTATGCAGACCTAGTCATTTCCCTCTGTGTCGCGATTGACTATGTGGAAATGCTGGAAAGCCAATCACATTAAACAAGTAAATAAGGAGACAATATGAAACAACTATCTAGTGCACAAGTACGCCAAATGTGGCTTGATTTCTGGGCGACCAAAGGTCACTCAGTAGAACCATCAGTGAGTTTGGTTCCTGTAAATGACCCAACTCTTTTGTGGATCAACTCTGGGGTAGCAACCCTTAAGAAATACTTTGACGGGACTATTATCCCTGAAAATCCACGTATTACCAATGCCCAAAAGGCTATCCGTACCAACGATATTGAAAACGTAGGGAAGACTGCACGTCACCATACCATGTTTGAAATGTTGGGGAACTTCTCTATCGGAGATTACTTCCGTGACGAAGCCATCACTTGGGCTTATGAGCTTTTGACAAGCCCTGAATGGTTTGACTTCCCAGCTGAGAAACTTTACATGACTTACTATCCAGAGGATAAAGATTCTTACAACCGCTGGATTGAAGTGGGAGTGGATCCAAGCCACTTGATTCCAATCGAAGATAACTTCTGGGAAATCGGTGCTGGACCTTCTGGACCAGATACAGAAATCTTCTTTGACCGTGGAGAAGCCTTTGACCCAGAAAATATCGGTATTCGCCTGCTTGCAGAAGATATCGAAAACGACCGTTACATCGAAATCTGGAACATCGTTTTGTCACAATTTAACGCAGATCCTGCTGTTCCTCGTAGCGAGTACAAGGAATTGCCACACAAGAACATTGATACAGGCGCTGGTTTGGAGCGTTTGGTGGCAGTTATCCAAGGTGCTAAGACTAACTTTGAAACAGACCTCTTTATGCCGATTATCCGTGAAGTGGAGAAATTGTCTGGTAAGGTTTATGACCAAGATGGTGACAACATGAGCTTCAAGGTCATCGCAGACCACATCCGTTCATTGTCATTTGCCATCGGTGATGGTGCTCTTCCAGGAAACGAAGGTCGTGGTTATGTCCTTCGCCGTCTGCTTCGTCGTGCCTCTATGCATGGTCAAAAATTGGGAATTAACGAGCCTTTTCTTTACAAACTCGTTCCAACTGTTGGAAAAATTATGGAAAGCTACTACCCAGAAGTGCTTGAAAAACGTGACTTTATCGAAAAAATCGTTAAGAGCGAAGAAGAATCATTTGCGCGTACTCTTCACTCAGGTCAACACTTTGCCCAAGGCATCGTAGCTGACTTGAAAGAAAAAGGTCAATCTGTCATTGCTGGTTCAGATGTCTTCAAACTTTATGATACTTATGGATTCCCAGTTGAATTGACTGAAGAAATCGCTGAAGAAGCTGGTATGACTGTAGACCGTGAAGGTTTTGAAGCAGCCATGAAAGAACAGCAAGAACGCGCGCGTGCCTCAGCTGTCAAGGGTGGCTCAATGGGGATGCAAAATGAAACCCTTCAAAACATCACTGTAGAAAGTGTCTTCAACTACAATGCTAGCCAATTGTCTTCTAAATTGGTGGCTATCGTGGCTGACAATGCAGAAGTAGAAGCTGTGTCAGAAGGAACTGCCTCACTTATCTTTGCGGAAACTCCATTCTACGCTGAAATGGGTGGACAGGTAGCTGACCACGGACAAATCTTGGATGAGTCAGGTAAGGTTGTGGCTACTGTGACAAATGTTCAAAAAGCACCAAACGGACAAGCTCTTCATACAGTTGAAGTCCTTGCACCGCTTGCCTTGAACCAAGAATATACCTTGGCAATCGATACAAATCGTCGTCACCGTGTCATGAAAAACCACACTGCGACTCACTTGCTTCACGCTGCCCTTCACAATATCCTTGGAAACCACGCAACACAGGCAGGATCTCTTAATGAAGTTGAATTCCTTCGCTTTGACTTTACCCACTTCCAAGCTGTGACTGCTGAAGAATTGCGTGCCATTGAACAGCAAGTCAACGAAAAAATCTGGGAAGCTCTTGAAGTGAAGACAGTTGAAACGGATATTGACACTGCTAAAGAAATGGGAGCTATGGCCCTCTTTGGTGAGAAATACGGTAAAGAAGTCCGTGTTGTTACTATCGGTGACTACTCTATCGAGCTTTGTGGTGGTACCCACGTTGGCAACACTTCTGAAATTGGTCTCTTCAAGATTGTCAAAGAAGAAGGGATTGGATCAGGAACTCGCCGTATCTTGGCAGTGACTGGTAAGGAAGCCTTTGAAGCCTACCGTGAACAAGAAGATGCCCTTAAAGCAGTTGCAGCAACCTTGAAAGCACCTCAACTCAAAGAAGTACCTCACAAGGTAGAAGGACTTCAAGAACAACTTCGTCAACTTCAAAAAGAAAATGCTGAGTTGAAAGAAAAAGCCGCAGCTGCAGCCGCAGGCGATATCTTCAAGGATGTGAAGGAAGTCAATGGTCACCGTTACATTGCTAGCCAAGTATCTGTATCTGACGCTGGTGCCCTTCGTACTTTTGCGGACAACTGGAAACAAAAAGACTACTCTGATCTTCTTGTCCTAGTTGCCGCTATCGGTGACAAAGTCAATGTCCTTGTAGCAAGCAAGACAAAAGACCTTCATGCAGGAAACCTTGTCAAAGAATTGGCACCAATCGTCGATGGACGTGGTGGTGGTAAACCAGACATGGCCATGGCAGGAGGAAGCAACCAAGCTAAGATCCAAGAATTGTTGGATGCAGTAGCAGGTAAATTGTAATCAAGTAATACTCTTCGAAAATTAAATTCAAACAACGTCAGCTTCACCTTGCCGTACTCAAGTACAGCCTGCGGCTAGCTTCCTAGTTTGCTCTTTGATTTTCATTGAGTATAAAGATCTATCCATTTGGGTAGGTCTTTTTGTGAATGCAAAAAAGCCAAATCCGATTGGACTTGGCTTGGTTATTATGAGATATTAGATAGTATTGGCTGCCCAGACACTTACCGAAGCAGCTGAGACAGGGAATTGTCCATAACCTTCCTCATCAATTGTAATTTGACCTTGGTGGTTTTCAAGTAAATCTACAAAGGTTTGGTTAGCCCATTCTTGGCCGACAAACATTGATTTGCTGTTTTCTTGGTCATTTGAAATCAAGACTGCGATTGGGGATTGATTTTCAGCACCTGAACGTACCCAACCGATACAGTTAGCATCATCAAAGTAGTCTGTTTGTTCTCCATAGGCCAAATCTTTTCGGATGGCTAGGAGGCGGTCAAGGACTTCTTTGAAATCTTGTTGAGCATACTGCCCTGAAATCCCATAGTAGTCTCCGTAAAAGACACATGGAAGGCCGTCTTGGCGTAATAGAATGAGGGCATAGGCTGCTGGTTTAAACCATTCTTCAACAGTAGACTCAAGGGCTTGTCCTCGTTGTGTATCATGATTGTCGACAAAGGTTACAGCCTTGTCGGGCTTGAGTCCAACCAAGCTATCTGTGAAAATACCACGAAGGTCATAGTTTGCGCCAGCTTGACTGGCTTCAAAGAGATTCTGGTGGAGACGAACATCGACAAGGTCAAAGCGTTCTTCCGTTTTTTCAAGATAGTCCAGATTGGCTTCCTTGTCAGGATTCCAAAATTCACCAAAAACATAGAAATCCTCACCGTATTTTTCCTTCATATCACGGATAAAATTGCGCATGAAGAAAGAGTCAATGTGTTTAACGGCATCCAAGCGGAAACCAGCTACACCAGTCGTTTCCATGAACCAGTCAGCCCAGTCATAGATATTTTGGATGACTTCAGGATGTTTAAAGTCTAGGTCGGCATACATGAGGTAGTCGTAGTTTCCGTTTTCGTTATCGACCAATTCCTCGTTAGCCCATCCCTTGTTGTCCCCTTGGATCAGATAAATCCCAGACTTACGGCGTTTGGCATCGTAGTCTGTACCTGTGAAGTGGTACCAGTGCCAGTGGAAGTCATTGTAGGTATCTTGGCGACCATCGAAGGTAAAACTAGTCCAGCCATTGATGGTGAAGGGTTCTCCAAGTTCAACTGTACGGTCTACAGGATCCACTTCAATAACCTGAAAGGCTTCCATGTGATCGGCTGCAGCCTTGTGATTGAGCACCACATCGGCCATAGGTTGAATTCCCTGTGCTTTTAGGGCTTGAATGGCTTGAAGATAGTCTTCTTTGAAACCATACTTGGTGCGGACAGTCCCTTTTTGGTTGAACTCTCCTAAGTCAAATAAGTCATAGACCCCATAGCCGACATCTTTTTCATTGGTCGCCTTAAAAGCTGGTGGCATCCAGACATGGCTGATACCGAGATCAGCTAGGTGTGGAGCATCTTCAGCCAGACGCGTCCAGTGCTGACCGTCGTGGGGCAGATACCATTCAAAGTATTGCATGAGTGTTTGATTTTGCATGATGTTTCCTCTTACTTGTCAATCTTGTTCTTTATTCTATCATAAAGTATTTCTTAGAACAAACGTTTGCGTAAGATAGAAGAAATCTATTTTAACTACTTAAAATAAAGTGTTGATTTTTTTGTATCAAAGTGCTAGTATAATAGTATGTAATATAGATAAAGATAGGAGTCATCCCATGATTGAATTTCAAAATGTTAGTAAGTTGTATGGTGATAAAGAGGCTTTGAGCAATCTCAATTTGCAGATTGAAAATGGAGAGATTATGGGCTTGATTGGCCATAATGGTGCTGGAAAATCGACTACTATAAAATCCTTAGTCAGTATCATTTCGCCCAGCAGTGGTCGTATTTTGGTAGACGGTCAGGATTTATCGGAAAATCGCTTGGCGATTAAACGAAAGATTGGCTACGTAGCAGACTCGCCTGACTTATTTTTACGCTTAACGGCCAATGAATTTTGGGAATTGATTGCTTCATCCTATGATCTGACTAGCTCTGACTTGGAGGCTAGTCTAGCTAGGCTATTGAGTGTTTTTGATTTTGCTGAAAATCGCTATCAGGTTATTGAAACCCTTTCTCACGGAATGCGTCAGAAAGTCTTTGTCATCGGAGCACTCTTGTCCGATCCCGATATTTGGGTCTTGGACGAACCCTTGACTGGTTTGGATCCCCAGGCTGCCTTTGATTTGAAGCAAATGATGAAGGAACATGCACAAAAAGGTAAGACGGTCTTGTTTTCAACCCATGTCCTAGAGGTAGCCGAGCAAGTCTGTGATCGGATTGCCATTTTGAAAAAGGGGCATTTGATTTATTGTGGTAGCGTAGAGGACTTGAGAAAAGACCACCCAGACCAGTCTTTGGAAAGTATCTACCTTAGCCTTGCTGGTAGAAAAGAGGAGGTTTCAGATGCGTCTCAAGGTCATTAAAAAATTAGTTGATATCAATATCCTCTATTCATCTCAAGAAGCTAATCTGGCTAACCTACGAAAGAAGCAAGCTAAGAATCCTGGGAAAAAAGTAAATGTTTCCGCTAGAGTCCTAAGTTCTTACATTTTTTCCAGTCTCTTGATGCTTTTCATGTTTATAAATATAGCCTTTCGTTTTCCTTTTGAGGAAAGGCCAAGTTTTTTTAGTACCATGGTTGCTATTTTACTGGTGCTTGCCTTTTCAACTTCTTTCACTGCATTTTACAATGTCTTTTATGAGAGTAAGGACTTGGCATCGTATAGGCCCTATGCTTTTAAAGAATCAGAGATTATAATTGCTAAAGGACTGTCTGTTCTCTTGCCAGCTCTAACTGGAATTGTACCAATCCTAGCTTATTTTCTAGTCCTCTATATTAGGCTAGCTCCTTCTCTATGGCTGGGTTTGCCTTTGATGCTGCTGTCCTTGGCCTTATTATTTGTCTCTGTTACTTTAGTGATGGTAGTGGCAGTACATTTCTTGGCTCAGACTACGGTCTTCAGAAAGTATCAGTCTATTTTTTCGAATGTGATGATTGGGATAGGGGTTCTCATACCTTTAATATTTGTCCTCTTTCTACAGTCGACTTTTGGAAGTATTGTTGACAAAGTTAGAGACATTCCATTTCTCCTTTATCCTCTTCATATCTTTTACAAAATAGCAGTGGAGCCTTTTTCGACAGAAGCCATACTGGGTCTGCTCGCTTGGATAGGACTAACTCTCTTCTTGCTTTACTTGAGTAAAAAGAAGGTTTTTCCTCGTTTTTATGACGTGATTCTGCTTAACAGTGAGGAGAAGGTCAAGAAAGAACGTCGCAGTAAGGAGAGGATTTCAACTACTAAAAAGGGCTTTTTCCGTATGGTTTTACGCTACCACCTCACCCTCTTGGGACAGGGAACTGGCGTGATTACAGTGCTTTTTACAAGTGCTTTCCTTCCTTATCTCATGATGATCGGTCTGATTTCCAACATCCGAGATTCTCAGATAGTTCCAGACATTCATCCTCCATACTGGTTACCCTTGTTTTTTATAGGTCTCTTTATAGCAGTTGTCAATAACAATATCACCAGCCTGCATTCAATTGCCTTGTCCTTGGAGAGGGAAAATGTTGATTTTCTTAAGAGTTTACCCTTTGACTTTGCTCGTTATGTGAAAGTGAAATTTTGGATTATATTTGCTGTCCAGTCCTTTTTACCAGTTCTGACTTTACTTGGCCTTTCTCTATATCTAGGCTTGCCCATCCTTTCGATGATTTACCTTCTTGTAGTCTGGATCCTTGCCAGTGTCATCCTTTCTTGCCACCATTACCTTAAGGACGTGAAAAATCTGTCAACCAATTGGAGTAGCATTACGGACTTGGTGAACCGTTCAAATCGTATAGTAGCAATTGTTTTGATTTTGATTTATAGTGCAATCTTAATGGCCCTTGTAATAGGGAGCTTATTCTTGGTTCGGTCTCTCTCCCCTATCCTTGCCATCAGCTTGGGAGTAGGAGCTCTTATCCTCTTGCTTGCTCTTGCTATTTTTGGCTATCATTACTACCTGTCACGCATATTGGCAGAAATAGAAAAAAGATGAGCTAGTTGGTCGCTTGATTGATAAATTCAATTCGACAAACGCTTTTATAGTTTGTCAGAATGTAGTTGTAAATGATTACGATTGGCAATCAAAAAAATATAGGGGGGGAAGGTTTTGAATAAGAAATATAATATAGTTCTATTTTTGTTATTTATAGTTTATTTATTTGGATATTTTTCAATTTCAAAAACATTAGTAAAAAGCCTATTGAGACAATCTTTGTACGGACTTTTTGGTTCAAGTCTGTTCAAATTATCCTTTGGATAAAGAGCTTAATAAATTTAAGGCATCAGCGTCTTGCTGGTGTCTTTTTTCTGGCATCAGTTCAAGATAATAGTTTTGAGTGGTTTGTATATTTACATGTCCTAATCTTCTTGAGACATATACAATATCAATATCTTGTGAAAATAAGAAAGAAGCATGAGTATCACGGAGTCCGTGAAAGGTTGTTCTTGGAAGTCCAATTTTTTTCAATAGTCTGGTTAATTTTGCAGACTGTTGGAAGTTCTCTCTTGAAAAAATATAGCCATTTGATTTAACTGGAATAGCAGTTAATAAATCATAGACTTCTTTATTGATGGTGACATCTCGTTTTGAATTTTGAGTTTTTAAAGAGGTATCGCTAGAAGTTGGGCTAATTGATTCTCTCACTTTAATTCCGTATGGAAATAAATATTCTGGACGAATCCCAAGTAGTTCACCTCTTCTCATCCCAGTTTCTAAAGCAAGCAGAACGAGAATATTAAATTCATCTTCTGTATGTTGTAACAGGTAAGTTCGTAGTTTTCCAAAATCAGTAATTGAAAGCGACTTATTTCGTTTTGGTTTGTCTTCGCCTCTAGCTTTTACTAGAGGTAAAAAATCTATTGCTATATATCCTTTAGAGTAAGCATATCGCAATGATGTTTTTATTTTTAAGAGTAATTCGTGTGTAGTTTTTCGTGAATGAGATTGAGCATAACTATCAATTTTCATTTGAACTACAATGTCGTTTAGGTCTTTTAATTTGATACCATCAAAAAGCTCTTGGATGATTTTTAAAGCTTTTTGATAATTTTGAAAGGTGCTTTCTCTAACATCTTTTTGTTTTACTAGATAAATCCAGTGTTCAAAGAAATCAGGAAAATAGGTATCACGGTCGGCTAAATTTTTCCCCTTTCCTTTTTCTAGTTCTTGTTCTAAAGCCCATAGCTCAGCATCGGATTTGTTTTTAAAAGTTTTTATCATTTTTTTGTGCTGACCTTGTTTATAAAGTGAAATTTGGACTTTATATTTTTTTCCAACTTTGACAATACTTGCCATAATTTCAATCCTTTCTAAAATAAAAAGATTGATAGAAAATAGAATACAGATTTATTATAATCAGATTTTATTTATATATCAATCATAATTTTAAAATTAGACTAAATTTTCTGTGATGAAACGCATTAATTCTTTTCTAGTGTATCGTTCTCTGCTTCCTATCATAAAGCGTTTTAAGTTATTGCTTGACCTGATATACTTATCAAATGATTTTTCATCAATTCCTAGGAAGTTACTAGCTTGTTCTCTATTTAAAAGATAATTATATGTGTTTTTCATTATTTTCCTCCTGATTTAATTCTAGAAAAAGCTCATAAGAGTTGTTATGAATTATATTTGTTTCTTCATTTTCATCTTTAAATGGATTTGATAGTTTTTTCATATGGTCAACATAGAACATCTGGTCTAATGGAGAATACTTATAGAACTGTAGATATTCTTTTGAGATTTCTATGACTAGTGTTAGTCTTCTCAATAATTGTCCCCAAGAATCAATGTGGCTTGTTTGTTTCTTCTTTGTTAATTCTAAGAAAAAATTATATGGGGAGTATGGACTTGTAATGATGTATACATTAGCTAAAAGAGGTTTGTCAAAATAACGACTGCTAGCCATTGCTCTGTCATTGTATGGGTCAAACATTTTGAGTAAGTCGGAATAATCGAATTGATGAGGTCTCAACTCATCTAATATAACTACATGTTCTAGATTATACTGTTGGAAAGGGTCTCGTATAGAACCTGTTATAAAATAATTTGGGTCAAATTGTTCTGCATATTGTCGAGCTAACCTCGTTTTTCCTGTCCCAGCTTTTCCAAAAAGCCAAATAATAGTCACGATAGCATTTTTATTTTTCATCTCGTGTCTCCATGATTCAGCTTGAATTTCTAATCTTTTTAAGTGAACTGTATCTATTTTATGCTTAGCTTTAGCATATTGTGAACCAGTGAGTCGTTCTTCAATCTCAGATTTCGTAATTTCTCCTGCGTAAAGCAAATCTAAGAGATTATCTATTATCATACTATCATTTACTTCGTTCCTTTTTCTCACATTTTTTTCGATGGTCTCTAATAGAACAAGATAATCAAAGTTAGCAATGACTTCTTTGGGAGAATATTGATATTTATCTTGGTCTGACGAAGTATGATGAACTAAATAAGAGTAAGCATTATTTATAGAACCACGCCACTGTTCAAAACATTGTATTGGTTGACTAGTTAGTTTAGCTAAATTATTTAGACTTCTAGCGCTTTCAAATTGAAGGATAAGATGGATATGAGGAGCTACAGCAGTTCCGTCACTTCCTATGTCTTTATCATGTAAAATTCCTGCGAAGCGAATTGGTTTTAGAACATCTGTTAGTTCTTTAATTATAGATTGAATATTTGATGTTTTGAAATAGTCTATTTGTTGAACAAACATAACATTGCGTGCTTTTACCATTTAAAACTCCTTTATTTTTGGAACAATGGAACAACATTATACTACTTCAATAACAAGCCCAGAAGTAGTATAGTTCTGTCCTGACTAAATTGGAACATAAAACCAGCTCGGAGCTCTTGCCTTACGGCAAGCTCCGCTGGTATACAAATCAATTATGCTTTCTCGTCCCTTGTATTATATGATTAAGTGAAGTACTATCTTTGGGAGAGAATGTATATATTTCACGATAGACTCTTGTAAGATAGTCGTACAAAAAAAGTAATTTTTTTTGTAAAATTGTATCAATATCTGAGTTTTCTGCCCATGGTATAATAACTAGGATATATTCATGAGTTATAGTACATCTGATAGATTGAACAATAGTTTTGTACTCTTTTACAACCTCACTATCGATTTCACCGCCTCTCTTTAGCATTTGTTTTCGTACTATCCTTAATCGATTTACTGTTCGGAAAAAGTTGAAAAACTTATCTTCTTTTATCCATACGATGCAAAGAAGGATATGCGCTAAAAGATAGATGATAAGAACGATAGTCATTGCTTTAAGTAGTATAGATTGTGCTATTTGAAAATTATCTAAAATTTGGCTCCAAATGTCCCAAGAGATAATGGTGCTAACTTGGCTAACAAACCATATACCTGCTAGAGATAAACTCCACAGAAAGCTCAAGAGTAACTCTAAAGGCAGTAAGTAGTAGAGTTTATCGGTAATGACAGTGCTATTTATTATAATTCTATTGTTAATGTTTTTCATATATTTTCTCCTTTAAATGTTGGTATAAGCAATGGCATAACATTAGGTGGTGTTATACCGTCAATAACTTGAACAATACCAGTTCCTTTTCCGTTAGGAATGACAATTCCTGTCTCTGAATCCAAGTCTGGGAATAAAAACGTTGTCGTTTTTCTGTTGATTAACCCAAGTTGTATCAAGAAATTACACTGCTCTCTAACGGCAATCGGTAAAGCGTTTGTGTCCATCCGCTGGCTCACTAGGATTAGGTGGACAGATGTTGCTCGTCCAAGTAGTGCAATATTGGATAATAGTGCAAAAAAGGTATCTTTAACATTTTTAGAAGTCAAAGAGGTTAAAGCAAGCAATTCATCAATCACCAGACAACGATGTTGAAATTTTTTAGAAGGATTTTCAAGAAGCTCCGATTGTCTTTGATAGATAGTATCTAGTTGCACTTTTAGCAAGCTGTTTACCTTGGAAACAAATTCATCAGATGAGAAGTCTTTCTCTTGATAAAGAACAGGTATGTTCTGTTTTAAGCAGTAGCGAGAGATAGAATCGCACTTTGGATCAATAACTGTTATATGAGCAAATTGATTAATAACAGAGATTAGATAGGTCAAAGCGTAGCTCTTTCCAGAACCAGAAGAACCAGCAATCAAGCAATGAACGATGCGATTGAAATCAATTCGATAATTTTTCATGAGTTCAAAACTTTCGTTTTGAACGCTGACATCAGATAGCTTTTGATACGTCAATCTTTCAGGTATTCCCCTAAAGAATGGAAACCTAAAAGCACGACTAGTGTTAATGCTTACACCATCACCATCACGTTTGACAATATAGGCCGATGGCTGTTTAAGAAATGTCAACATAGGGTAGGCACTTGTAGATAAAATTTGAAAAATCTGTTGGTATAGATTGTTATCCAAAATGTACGCACAAGGAAACCTTGGGACAAAGTCTAGATAATTGTCACCATATATGACTTGGAAGGAATTTGTAGTTGAAGCAATAGAGCTGTTCCTCAACCCTAGCTCCACAGACTGGACAAGATAGTCGGCGTTTACTACAAACTCCCGTTTATTTTCTGATTGCATAAATGGAAATACCATTGATTACTTACCTCCTTTGTTTAATACGGTTACAGAGTTCGCTCGGAAATAGATGTTCCCTCTGACATTGCAGGCCTCTGCACCTTGAAATTCAATCTCGTCAAATTGTTCGATAGTTTGTTGAGCTGAGAATTTAACCTCAAAAGGTTGTTCTCCTTTAATGACGAACCAATAACGATACGAATCAATTTCGTCTGTCGGTTTATTATCAACGTATTTCATGCGAATATTCGCTTCAGGGGACAATACAATAGCAGTTTTTTCGTTATCGAAAATTTCTTGAAATAGCTGGCTAGAATAGCCAGATTTAGCTTTCATTTTAAACATAGTTATTATTTATAATCAGCAAGCCTAGGATTTGCTGATTCCTTTCTTATTTTTTATAAGCGCTTATGGTTCCATTCTAAACCACAATAGGATAGAAGTCATTACTAGTTTTGAAACTATAATTATAGTTTCAAAACTATAATGTGAGGGACATAAAAAACAGTCGCTTATGCGACTGCCACGAATTGATACTTATATGTTAATGTGTGTTATTATCTTTCTAAATAAGTTGATTTTCCAAAAAATTTGTTAAATCTATGAAATCTAGTATATTTAGATTTAATTCGGTTAGATTTTTAATTTTTTTATTTTGGTTATCATTATAAAATTTCTTTAGGTATTCTATATCTTTGTCTAATTTGTCCTTATCATAGTACATACAGATAGATGAAGATGTAGCAAATTCATTTACTGTTTGTTTAGCTTTACTTATAAATAATATGAAATTATCAATATTTAAGCTTCTATCTAATAAATTTAAAAATTGTTTAGATGAAAATACTTCAATAAAAAAATTATTATTGAGTCTAGCGAATATACTATCATTGTTACCTTTTGACTCTTTAAGAATCTCTTTTTTGATTTTTTCTTTATAGAATTCAAGAAGTTTATCTGAATTTATATCTATAAAATTATTGAAGGAACTAATAAATACTTGATAATTCTCTTCACTATTCAAAATATATTCAAATAAAAAATTTGTATGTAGTGTATGATTGAAGATTAGCCTTTTGAAATCAATAAAGAATTCCATATAATCATTACAATGATAGTTAAAAGCCTCTATATAAGTATCCAAATCTGTATCTGTTTTCGATGATGAAATGATATTGATAAGTAGCTTGTTTGAAACATTTATAAGTATTTCTTCCTTTATAAATGAATCTTTAAAAATATTTTTATAGGTTGCATCTCCAAAGAAAATATCATCAGTAGGAGTATCTATAAATGGATTGGAATCAGAGTTATTGAATAAAATCAATAAAAGGGAAAATTTTAAAAAATTTAAAATTTCATTTTCTGATTCAAATATAACTTCCTCATGTGTTACATTGAACATTTTTGCAAAAATTTCAATTTTTTCTTGAGACATAAGAAATTTACTGTTTACAGGTTTACCTTGTAAAATGTTTGATAACGTTGGTTCGTTTATTGGAAGCTCTGAACCTTCAGTTGGAAATTTATCTTTGACTTTCCGTGTGAATTGAGCTTGTGTGGTATATGAAACTTTGATTTTGTTTTTTAGACGTAAGCCTATCATACGATATAAATAATTTGTAAAATTCATATTTTTCTCCATATTTTTCAAGAGGTATAATAGTTTAGAAAAAGATACAACAATATAATTGTGGTTGAGAAATTGAAAATATGATTTAGTGCTTTGTTTATATATTCAGATAAGTTTATTTTATTCTTTTATAGTGTTTCTCTTTTCCATCTTCTAGGGTTACTAAATCTGGCTCTGGCTCTACTTTCTCAACTCCTGAACTTCCAAATAGGATAATAAGAAATAGAATAAAAAAGGGGATTATTGGTTTTAATAATTCAACTAATGAGTAAATTCCTAGGCTAATTGATGAAGTAATTAAATCAAAAGTCGGTTCAATGAGTAAAACAATGGGTAATATATATAAGAGTTTGTTTTTGGAATTTTTTATGCTAGTTATCACATAGCTCAAAATCCCTAAAACTAATAAGTAATAAGCTGGACCAGCCTTACTTTCTATATGTAATCCAATACTTGTTTCATTTTGCATTCCTGCCAAAAATTGTCTGACTACAAAGATTAATCCGACTAAAATAAATGGTCTAATATCTAATTTTAGTGGAAAGAATCTTAAAACTAATATAGAAATGATAAATGCAAAATATGCAAAAACGTATTCTGCTTTAATCATAACTATGATTTGTTGCACCATGTTTGAATGAATATCATTATTACTGATACCAAGGGGTAAAGATGTTTTAGAAGATATAAAAGGTATGAATAATGCAATAAAAAATGATAAAAATAATGAAATTTCAGGAATATATTTTTTAATTATCCCCATACTAATTTCTCCATACTAAGATTTCTTTTTGGGTCTATAATTAGACGTTTATTTTATACCCACTCACCGTTGTAATTGACGTAGTAGCCGTCTGGTGTAGTTGTATTGATTGCGAGTGCACCAGAGCTATAGGCATAGTACCATTTGCCAGATACTTTCATCCAGCCTGTTTTCATAGCTCCTGAGTCTTGAAGGTAGTACCAGCTACCGTTATCTTTGAGCCAACCAGTCTTCATTGCACCTGAGCCGTCGAGGTAGTACCAACTACCATCTTTTACCCAACCTGTTTGCATCCAGCCAGAGTTGTCAAAACGGTACCAAACACCATTGATTTTTTCCCAGTCGTTAGTTTTGTAAGAGCCGTCGGCGTGCTTATACCACCAGCGAGAACCAGAGCGAATCCATGAAGATGAACCAGAGTTTCCGCTGCCGTCACCGAAGCTTTGACGAACTCGAGCTAAATATTCGTTTGGATCGTTTGTCCAAGTTTGAGGATTCGTATCAACTCTAGAATTAGACGTTTGGTCAGAAGCATTAGCTGATACTGTTACAGTTGTAGAATACGTTTTACCGTCTGATGTAACTGTAATGGTCGTAGTTCCTGATTTATGAGCGGTAATGTTTCCGTCTCGGTCAATCGTTGCGACGGAAGTGTCACTACTTGACCAGTCACGATTTGTAGGAATGATGACTTCGCGACTGTTTTTAAATTTGCCTAATAAATCAATAGCCAAAGACGAATTAGGCTTGACAGATAGATTCTGTTTCAAGCCGATTGAATCGACGAAAGAAGAATGAGCCTCGGTGTATACGATGGAATCGCCGTACGTACCGACAAGTGAATCAGATGACGAACCAGTTCCTAGCCACTGAGCTACTCCACCTCCGCCATTTCCAGGCTTAATAAACGATGACATCGCGGTAGAAGTATTTTCTGGGTCAATCAAATTTTCGTAATGACCGTAATCGCCTGATTTATTGATATAATTCTGCTTTTCAGCATAGAACTTATCAATAGCGTAATTGAACGAATCTGAACCGGCCGATAATACGATATTTTCGCCTGCGGGATAATTAGACGTATTCCAGACGTAATAACCCCAAGGGTCTTCGCCTGTCAATTTGTTATGATTGTAGCTAATACTTACTTCAGCAGCTCGAATAAGGGTAGCTTTTTCGAAGTTTGAAGACCATACAACTGGCACATAGCGGTCGACGAGACCCTCATTATAAGCTTCTTTTCGAATATTGTTGATTTTATTGATAATCGCTTGCTTGTCAGGCGTCAAATAAGAACCTTTTACTCCGATAATTCTATGACCGTTAGAAGTATACAAGCCGTTTGCAATATTCACTGAAGAGCCAGACGACGTCTGACCGTATACAACGCGCTCACCGGCGGAAACGTGATTAGCTGTGATAATTCCAGCTCCAAGAAGTGATAGAGCCGAGATAGTTGCAAGTGTGAATTTTTTAGTTTGTTTGTTCATTTGAAGTTCTCCAATCTTTATTCATAGTGATGTGTGATTGCACTAAGCTAGCGGCTTTGACTTGAGCTTGTGCTTGACTGATAGTCGTAAGACCTGAGTTATTGACGATATAGATTCTGTCGAATTCATTATCATTTCGAATTGCTAAATGAATTTTGAATTCATGTAATATCCCCTATTTTTATTTATTGTAAAATAATCAGTTTGTCCTAAAAACTAGACTTTTTTGGACAAACTTGATAAAATGGAAGTGTAATAATAATCGGTCAAAATGCTTGATTTTAGAATCTTTTTTCTAACGAAAACGCTTCTAAAATATACTGTATTTTCTGTCCAAAAAATCCTAGGTTTTTTGACAAGAACTATGAATTTTTTATCCAATTATGAAAGGTGCTTTTTGATACTCCTAAGATGTCTGCACCTTCTCGTAAGGTTATTTCTTTTTTCGTATATTGAGCTATCACATCAGGGAGATTATTCGGGACAATCAATTTTGGTCTACCGAATTTCTTCCCTTTTTTCTGTGCTTCCCGTATTCCTTCCATTTGTCTTTGTTTGATTTGTTCTCTTTCAAACTGTGCCACATAAGATAGAACTTGCAAAACGATGTCAGATATTAGTTTTCCTGTGATATTGTCATCGCTATTCTTTGTATTTAATAAGGGGAAATCTAAAACAGTTATATTTACTTTCTTTTTCTTAGTAATTGCTTGCCATTGTTCTAAAATTTCATCATAGTTTCTTCCCAATCTATCAATTGATTTAATGACCAATTCATCATTCTCTTTCAAGGTAGCTAATAATTTTTGATATTCCATTCTGTCAAAATCTTTTCCTGAAACGTAATCAATAAAAATATTTTCTTTTGATAATTTGTTTTCTACTAAGGCTGAAAATTGCCTATCAATATTTTGTTCTTTTGTAGATACTCGAACATAACCGTAACGCATAAAAACTCTCCTTTTTACACTTATTGTAAAATATAAAAGAGGGCGAAATGCCCTCAAAGAGTAGTGTATTCAATTTCTATCAATTATACATTAGTTCAAACTGGTTCAAATAAGAAGAATAGCCATCCTTAAAAGTACATAAAAAGTCACAAAAGATGTTATAAAAAGTACGTATAAGGGGATTTTACTACTTATTTGTGTATAAAATAACTGTTTATAATTTCAAAAACGTTAATTCCTATAATGTGTGTGATCCAAGTATTTTTGATAGAACATATATTTAGAGTTCGAAATAGGATTATGCAGATAGGTGAAATTATAATTATTGTTGCTTCTATGATATTATTTATTGATAGTATATTGAATTTGTAACAAAAGGCTTCTCTATAAAATCAAATTTTCCAGATACCTGCTGAAGCTGATTTATATCCTCATATTTCTTCTACTATATTCGTCACTAAACTTGACAGACATATATTGCAGGTACAGCCTCTCTAGCTACAATCTCAAAGTTAATACTCTTCGAAAATCAAATTAAAACCACGTCAGCTTTGCCTTGCCGTACTCAAGTACAGCCTGCGACTAGCTTCCTAGTTTGCTCTTTGATTTTCATTGAGTATAACCTGCGGCTAGTTTCTTAGTTTGCTCTTTGATTTTTGTTGATAAAAAGAAATGCTCCTCCAAGACGGAAGAGCATTTTTTATTGTGATTCTTACACATTTATTTCCTAATTTTTAATTAGTATCAGTATACTATTTTTTAAAACGAGAGTAAAAAAGCAAGGGCTGTTTCTTTTTTGAGAATTGTCACAAAATTTGCTATAATGGTAGTTATGAATAGAATAAGAGTCAGCAAAAGGATTGAAAAAAAGCTTGCCAAAGGTCTGGTTTTACTAGAAGCCAGCGATCTTGAGAATGTCAATCTTAAGGATCAGGAGGTAGAAGTCTATCGTCAAGAAGGCACCTTTCTTGGGACTGCCTACCTTTCCCAGCAAAATAAGGGCTTGGGCTGGTTTGTTAGCACAGACAAGGTGACCTTTAATCAAGCTTTCTTTGAAACACTGTTTAGACAAGCTAAAGAAAAGAGAAGTGCCTACTATCAAGATGATTTGACAACTGCCTTTCGTCTCTTCAACCAAGAGGGAGATGGCTTTGGCGGTCTGACAGTGGACCTTTATGGCGACTATGCTGTCTTTTCTTGGTATAACTCTTATGTTTATCAGATTCGCAAGGTTATCTCAGAAGCTTTTAGACAGGTTTTTCCTGAGGTGTTAGGAGCATATGAGAAGATCCGTTTTAAGGGTTTGGACTATGAATCTGCCCATGTTTATGGTCAAGAAGCACCTGACTTCTTCACTGTTTTGGAAAATGGTGTCCTCTATCAAGTCTTTATGAATGATGGCTTGATGACAGGGATTTTCCTAGACCAGCATGAGGTGCGCGGTAGTCTGGTTGATGGTTTGGCTATGGGCAAATCTTTGCTCAATATGTTTTCTTATACAGCAGCCTTTTCAGTAGCTGCGGCCATGGGAGGAGCAAGCCAGACTACTTCGGTTGACCTAGCCAAACGTTCACGAGAATTGTCTCAAGCGCATTTTCAGGCAAATGGAATCAGCACAGACGACCATCGTTTCATAGTCATGGATGTCTTTGAGTATTTCAAGTATGCTAAGCGAAAAGCCTTGACCTACGATGTGATTGTCCTAGATCCGCCTAGCTTTGCTCGGAATAAAAAACAAACATTTTCTGTGGCCAAGGATTATCACAAGTTGATTTCCCAGAGTCTTGAGATTTTAAATCCTGGAGGGATTATCATTGCTAGTACCAATGCTTCCAATGTATCCCGCCAGAAATTTACAGAACAAATTGATAAAGGCTTTGCAGGAAGAAGTTACCAGATTTTAAATAAATACGGTCTTCCAGCAGATTTTGCCTATAATAAAAAAGATGAAAGTAGTAATTACCTCAAGGTGATTAGTATGAAGGTTAGTAAATGAAATTAATCGTTTCAGTAATGCCAAGAAGTTTAGAGGAAGCTCAGGCTCTGGATGCCACGAGGTATCTGGATGCCGACATCATTGAATGGCGTGCCGACTATCTGCCTAAGGAAGCAATTTTGCAGGTGGCTCCAGCTATTTTTGAAAAATTCGCAGGCCGTGAGTTGGTTTTCACTCTGCGAACTCGCTCTGAAGGGGGAGAAATCGACCTTTCTCCAGAAGAATATATCCATCTAATCAAGGAAGTGGCGCAACTCTATCAACCAGACTATATTGATTTTGAGTACTATAGCTACAAGGATGTTTTTGAGGAAATGTTGGACTTCCCAAATCTCGTTTTGAGTTACCACAATTTCCAAGAAACACCTGAAAATATGATGGAAATCTTGTCAGAGTTGACGAGCTTAAATCCAAAACTTGTTAAGGTTGCGGTGATGGCTCACACGGAGCAGGATGTCTTAGACTTGATGAACTATACACGAGGTTTTAAAACCCTCAATCCTGAGCAGGAATATGTGACCATTTCTATGGGCAAGGTGGGCAAGGTCTCTCGTATCACTGCGGATGTGACGGGTTCTAGCTGGTCTTTTGCTAGTCTAGATGAGGCAAGTGCCCCAGGTCAGATTTCCTTAGCTAACATGAAAAAAATTCGGGAGATTTTGGATGAAGCTTGATGGCTATACACGTTTAGCTGCCGTTGTTGCCAATCCTATTAAGCATTCTATTTCCCCCTTTATTCACAATAGTGCCTTTGAGGCGACAGCTACCAATGGTGCTTACGTGGCTTGGGAGATTGAAGCGGGTGATTTGGCAGAAACAGTGGCCAATATTCGTCGCTACCAGATGTTTGGCATCAACCTGTCCATGCCCTATAAGGAGCAAGTGATTCCTTATTTGGATGAGCTGAGTGACGAAGCGCGCTTGATCGGTGCGGTTAATACGGTTGTCAATGAGAATGGCAATTTAATTGGATATAATACAGATGGCAAGGGATTTTTTAAGAGCTTGCCTTCTTTTACAATTACAGGTAAGAAGATGACCCTGCTGGGTGCAGGTGGTGCGGCTAAGTCCATTTTGGCGCAAGCTATTTTGGACGGCGTCAGTCAGATTTCAGTCTTTGTTCGTTCAGTTTCGATGGAAAAAACAAGACCTTACCTGACCAAGTTACAGGAGCAGACAGGCTTTAAAGTGGACTTGTATGCTTTAGAAGATGTTCCTGAACTGCAAGCAAGGATTGCTGAGTCTGATTTGCTGGTCAATGCCACCAGTGTGGGCATGGATGGCCAATCCTCTCCAGTTCCGGAAAGCATCAATTTGCCAGAAACTATCTTGGTGGCAGATATTATTTACCAACCCTTTGAAACGCCATTTTTGAAATGGGCCAGAAGTCAGGGTAATTCGGCCGTCAATGGTTTGGGAATGTTGCTCTATCAAGCTGCAGAAGCTTTTCAACTGTGGACAGGCAAGGAAATGCCGACAGAAGAGATTTGGCAGTCCTTAACAGAAAAATACCAATAAAGAAAGGGAGACTCTCCTATGAAAATCAGAATCGATATTCCTCATCATCCTTATGATATTCAGATTGAAAAAGGTTGTCTGGCTCAGGCTGGTCAATGGTTGCGAGAACTCTGGCAACCGCAAAAAGTGGTCATTGTGACAGACAACCATGTAGCCTCTCTCTATGCAGAGAAGGTCAAACTCAGCCTAGAAGATGCTGGTTTTCAGGTAGCAGTTTTTGACTTTTTAGAAGGGGAAGAAAGAAAGAATTTAACCACTGTCCAGAAAGTCTATGAATTTTTAGTCAAGCAAGGTCTGACTCGTAGCGATGGAATCGTGGCTCTTGGTGGCGGTGTCGTTGGGGACCTGGCTGGTTTTGTAGCCTCTACCTATATGCGGGGCATTCACTTTGTTCAGATTCCGACTAGTTTGACAGCCCAGGTGGATTCTTCTATCGGTGGAAAGACGGGTGTTAATACTCCATTTGCTAAAAATATGGTGGGGACCTTTGCCCAACCAGATGGGGTTCTGATTGACCCGCTTGTCCTTGAAACACTTGGTAAAAGAGAACTGATTGAAGGGATGGGAGAGGTCATCAAGTACGGCTTGATTGAGGATCCAGAACTTTGGGCTCTCTTGACGGAGCTGGCTGGTTCTGTAGAGAGCATTTTGGAACATGCAGAAACCTTGATTGAACATTCTTGTCAGGTTAAGCGCAAGATGGTGGTTGAGGATGAGTTGGACAATGGTGTTCGCCTTTATCTCAACTTTGGTCACACTATTGGTCATGCCATTGAAGCGACGGCTGGTTATGGAAAAGTCATGCATGGCGAGGCTGTGGCCATGGGCATGGTGCAGATTTCCAAGGTTGCTGAGGAAAAGGGACTCATGCCAGCTGGCATTACCCAATCTATCACAGAGATGTGTCAGAAATTTGGACTACCTGTTGACTATGAAAACTGGGATGTTGACAAGCTTTATCAGGCTCTTACTCATGACAAGAAAGCGCGTGGCAACACCTTGAAATTGGTCTTGGTGCCAGAGCTTGGTTTTGCAACCATTCACCCAGTTTCTCTGGAAGAGATGAAAGACTACTTGGTAAAATAAGGAGAAAGTATGAGATATTTAACTGCAGGAGAATCACACGGCCCTCGTCTGACAGCTATTATTGAGGGAATTCCAGCTGGACTTCCTTTGACAGCTGAGGATATTAATGGAGACCTTAAACGTCGTCAGGGTGGCTACGGTCGTGGTGGTCGTATGAAGATTGAGAGTGACCAGGTTGTCTTTACATCGGGCGTTCGCCACGGGAAAACGACAGGGGCTCCCATTACTATGGATGTCATCAATAAGGACCACCAAAAATGGCTGGATATTATGTCTGCAGAAGACATTGAAGAGCGACTTAAAAGCAAACGAAAAATCACCCATCCTCGCCCCGGTCACGCCGACTTGGTTGGGGGAATCAAGTACCGTTTTGACGATTTGCGAAATTCCTTGGAACGTTCATCAGCTCGTGAAACAACTATGCGAGTGGCAGTCGGGGCTGTAGCCAAACGTCTCTTGGCTGAGCTGGATATGGAGATTGCCAACCATGTCGTAGTCTTTGGTGGCAAGGAAATCGATGTTCCTGAAAATCTAACCGTGGCTGAAATCAAGCAGCGAGCTGCCCAGTCAGAAGTTTCTATTGTCAACCAAGAACGGGAACAAGAAATCAAGGATTATATTGACCAAATCAAACGTGACGGTGATACCATCGGTGGGGTTGTGGAGACAGTCGTCGGAGGTGTTCCAGTTGGTCTTGGTTCCTATGTCCAATGGGACAGAAAATTGGATGCGCGATTGGCCCAAGCAGTTGTCTCTATCAATGCCTTTAAAGGAGTGGAATTTGGTCTTGGATTTGAAGCTGGTTACCGTAAGGGTAGCCAAGTTATGGACGAAATTCTCTGGTCCAAAGAAGACGGCTATACTCGCCGTACTAACAATCTGGGCGGTTTTGAAGGTGGTATGACTAATGGGCAACCCATTGTTGTTCGTGGAGTCATGAAACCCATTCCCACTCTCTACAAACCACTTATGAGTGTGGATATCGAGACTCACGAACCTTACAAGGCAACTGTGGAGAGAAGTGATCCGACTGCTCTCCCAGCTGCAGGAGTGGTCATGGAAGCCGTTGTGGCTACGGTTCTAGCACAAGAAATCCTCGAAAAATTCTCATCAGACAATCTTGAGGAATTAAAAGAAGCAGTGGCCAAACACCGAGACTATACAAAGAACTATTAAGGAGTTCCTATGGCAAAAACAATCTATATCGCAGGTCTTGGGTTAATTGGTGCCTCTATGGCCCTAGGCATCAAACGCGATCATCCTGATTATGAGATTTTGGGTTATAATCGCAGTCAAGCTTCGAGAGATATCGCCTTGAAAGAAGGCATGATTGACCGTGCAACGGATGATTTTGCCAGTTTTGCTCCTTTGGCAGATATCATCATTCTCAGCTTGCCAATCAAACAAACTATTTCTTTCATTAAGGAATTGGCCAACTTGGATTTGAAAGAAGGCGTCATTATTTCAGATGCTGGTTCGACCAAGTCAGCCATTGTGGATGCGGCGGAGAACTATTTGGCTGGCAAGGCTGTTCGATTTGTCGGGGCCCATCCCATGGCTGGTAGTCACAAGACAGGGGCTGCTTCTGCCGATGTCAATCTTTTTGAAAATGCCTATTATATCTTCACACCTTCGAGCTTGACAAGTCCTGACACGCTTGAGGAAATGAAGGATCTGCTTTCAGGTCTACATGCCCGCTTTATTGAGATTGATGCCAAGGAGCATGACCGAGTCACTTCTCAGATTAGCCATTTTCCTCATATTCTGGCTTCTAGTCTCATGGAGCAGACCGCGGTCTATGCTCAAGAACATGAGATGGCAAGACGCTTTGCGGCAGGTGGTTTTCGAGATATGACCCGAATTGCGGAAAGCGAACCAGGTATGTGGACCTCCATTCTCTTGTCCAATCGCGAGACTATCCTAGAGCGGATTGAGGATTTCAAGGAACGTTTGGATGAGGTTGGCAAGGCCATCAGCAAGGGAGATGAAGAGCAAATCTGGAACTTTTTCAACCAAGCGCGTGAGCAACGTCAGGCCATGGAAATCCATAAGCGTGGTGGAGTAGATAGCTCTTATGACCTCTATGTCGATGTTCCCGATGAAGAAGACGTTATTTTACGAATCTTGGAACTGCTACGTGGAACTTCCTTGGTCAATATTCATATCAACGAGGAAAACCGTGAAGATATTCACGGGATTCTACAAATTTCATTTAAAAATGCTCAAGACTTGGAAAGAGCTGAGCATCTAATAACAGAAAATACTGACTACACAGTTGTTATCAAATAAGGAGAAAATCATGTCAAATATTTACGATAGTGCAAACGAACTCAGTCGCGGACTACGCGAACTACCAGAATACAAGGCTGTTAAAGCAGCTAAAGATGCGATTTCAGCAGATGCTGAGGCGAGCAAAATCTTTACAGAATATGTTGCTTTCCAAGAGGAAATTCAAAGGCTAGCACAGACGGGTCAAATGCCAGATGCTTCCTTCCAAGCTAAAATGGAAGGCTTTGGTAAGCAGATTCAGGGAAATAACCTCTTGTCAGAATTCTTTACCAAGCAACAACAATTGGCAATTTACCTTTCTGACATTGAAAAAATTGTTTTCGAACCAGTTTCAGAATTGCTAAAATAAGAAAATAACTATCATAAAGTCAGGAATTTTTAAGGAATTTCTGGCTTTTTATGATAAAATAAGTAAAAGTATTGCAAGTATGAGGTCCAGTATGAAACTAAAAACAAACATTCGCCACTTACATGGCAGTATCCGAGTTCCAGGTGACAAGTCTATCAGCCACCGTTCCATTATCTTTGGAAGTTTGGCTGAGGGTGAGACCAAGGTTTATGATATTCTGCGAGGTGAAGACGTTCTTTCGACCATGCAGGTTTTTCGTGACCTTGGTGTTGAAATTGAGGATAAAGATGGGGTTATTACCATTCAAGGTGTGGGCATGGACGGCTTAAAAGCGCCACAAAATGCCCTTGATATGGGAAATTCTGGAACCTCGATTCGCCTGATTTCAGGTGTCCTTGCTGGCGCAGACTTCGAAGTAGAAATGTTCGGAGACGATAGTCTTTCCAAACGTCCTATGGACCGTGTGACGATTCCTCTGAAAAAAATGGGCGTCAGTATTTCAGGGCAAACTGAGCGAGACCTGCCTCCTCTTCACTTAAAGGGGGCTAAAAATTTAACACCTATTCAGTATGAGTTGCCAATCGCCTCTGCCCAAGTTAAATCAGCCTTGGTGTTTGCAGCCTTGCATGCTCAGGGTCAATCAGTTATTATCGAAAAAGAATGCACCCGTAACCATACTGAAGATATGTTGCAACAATTTGGTGGTCATTTAAGTGTAGAGGGCAAGAAAATCACAGTCCAAGGGCCACAAAAATTGACAGGACAAAAGGTGGTTGTTCCAGGAGATATTTCCAGTGCAGCCTTTTGGTTGGTCGCAGGTTTGATTGTTCCAAACTCTCGTGTAGTGCTGCAGAATGTGGGTATTAATGAAACGCGTACTGGTATTATTGATGTCATTCGCGCCATGGGTGGAAAATTGGAAATAACTGAAATCGACCCAGTCGCTAAATCTGCTACCTTGACTGTTGAGTCTTCTGACTTGAAAGGAACAGAGATTGGTGGTGCCTTGATTCCACGTTTGATTGATGAATTGCCCATTATTGCCCTTCTGGCGACCCAAGCTCAAGGTGTAACAGTTATCAAGGATGCTGAGGAGCTAAAGGTTAAGGAAACAGACCGCATTCAGGTGGTAGCAGACGCCCTCAATAGTATGGGAGCAGATATCACCCCTACAGCAGATGGGATGATTATCAAAGGGAAATCAGTCCTTCACGGTGCTAGAGTCAATACTTTTGGTGACCACCGCATTGGCATGATGACAGCTATCGCGGCTCTCTTGGTTGCAGATGGAGAAGTGGAGCTTGACCGTGCAGAAGCCATCAATACCAGCTATCCTAGCTTCTTTGATGATTTGGAGAGCTTGATTCATGGCTAAGGTACTACTCGGATTTATGGGGGCTGGCAAATCGACTATTGCAAGAGGCTTAGACCCTAATTACCTTGATATGGATGCTCTGATTGAGAAGCGTTTAGGTATGTCTATTGCGGATTTTTTCGCTGAAAAGGGCGAAGAGGCCTTTCGTCAGGTGGAGTCAGAAGTCCTAGCTGAGTTACTAGAAACAAATCAAGTTGTGTCAACTGGTGGGGGAGTGGTTGTTTCTCAGAGAAATCGTGACTTACTAAAGACCAATTCTGATAACATCTATCTGAAAGCTGATTTTGAAACCCTCTACCAACGCATAGCAGCTGATCAGGACAATCAGCGCCCGCTTTTTCTAAATAATAGCAAGGAAGAATTAGCAGCTATTTTCCAAGAAAGACAGGCTTGGTATGAGGAAGTGGCTAGTCGGGTTTTGGATGTGACCAAGCTAAGCCCAGAGGAAATTATAGAGGAACTGAGATGAAAATTGCTTATCTAGGTCCCAAGGGATCATTTTCACACCACGTTGTGCAGACAGCTTTTCCTCATGAGGAATTGCAGGCCTTTGCCAACATTACAGATGTCATCAAGGCCTATGAGCAAGGCTTGGTGGACTATTCTGTGGTGCCAGTTGAAAATTCTATCGAGGGTAGTGTTCATGAAACCTTGGACTACCTTTTTCATCAGGCTCGCATCCAAGCAGTGGCAGAAATTGTTCAGCCTATTCATCAGCAGTTGATGGTGGTTCCAGGTCATACTAAGATTGAAAAGATTTTTTCACATCCACAGGCCTTGGCTCAAGGAAAGAAATTCATCGATGAACAGTATCCAGAGGCTCAAATCGAGGTGACTGCTAGTACAGCTTATGCAGCTCGTTTTATTTCCGAACATCCAGACCAGCCCTTTGCAGCAATTGCACCTAGAAGTTCTGCTGAAGAATATGGCTTGGAACTGATTGCCGAGGATATTCAGGAAATGGAAGCCAATTTCACACGTTTCTGGGTTTTGGGAGCTGAAAAGCCTAGTATTCCCTTGCAAGCACAAACTGAAAAAATGAGTTTGGCCTTGACCTTACCTGACAACCTTCCAGGTGCACTTTATAAGGCCCTGTCGACCTTTGCTTGGCGAGGAATTGACCTGACAAAAATTGAAAGTCGGCCACTCAAGACAGCACTGGGCGAATACTTTTTCATTATCGATGTGGATTATGCCGATAAGGACTTGGTTAACTTTGCCCAAAAAGAATTAGAAGCGATTGGAATCCAGTATAAAGTGCTGGGAGCCTATCCTATTTATCCAATATCAGACCATGGAAAGGAGAGAAGATGAGTAAAGAGAATCCTTTAAACCATCACGAGCAGTTGCGTTATGACTACCTTTTTAAGAACATTCATTACCTCAATGAGCGAGAGAAAAAAGAGTTTGCTTACCTGCAAGGTAAGTTAAATATGGCTAGCAGTAGTGAGACTTCTCCAGAAATTCATAATGAAAATCACGATATGGAAGAGTCTTTCATGGAACCAATCAATCAGTCTTCTCTTCCATCCTATGCTAACCGTAGTCGTGCAAAAAAATACCAGAAAAGTCATTCTCTTCCAAAGGTTACATCCAAAAAACGTAAGATTCGTTGGGGTCGTATTTTTGCTGGACTGCTCGCCCTTTTAGCCTGTGTCGGTTTTGGAATGATTTTCATGTTCCTAAAAGGATATTCAAATGCTGATTCAAACAAACCTGCAAATGCTAAGGCAGCTCAAGTAGAAGTCTTTAATGGTCAAGATACCAAGGATGGGGTTAATATTTTGATTATGGGAACGGATGGACGGATTGGCCAAAATAGTGCTGAGACGAGAACGGACTCTATTATGGTATTAAACGTTGGTGGCTCAGATAAGAAAATTAAGCTGGTCAGCTTCATGCGTGACAATTTGGTTTATATAGACGGTTATAGCCAAGTGATTAACGGTAGAAAACAGACGGATAACAAGTTAAACGTAGCCTATGAGTTAGGAGAACAAGAGGGGCAAAGAGGGGCAGAGATGGTTCGTCAAGTCTTGAAAGATAATTTTGACTTGGACATTAAGTATTACGCCTTGGTTGATTTTCAGGCCTTTGCAACTGCTATTGACACTCTATTCCCAGATGGGGTGACAATTGATGCTCAGTTTTCAACATTGAATGGGCGTCCATTAACAGAAGCTACGGTGGGAGATGACTTACATGCTACGGAAACAGAGTCTCCAACCCAGACTATTAAAGTCGGGAAACAGCAGATGAATGGTTCGACCTTGCTCAATTATGCTCGCTTCCGTGATGATGATGAAGGTGATTACGGTCGTACCAAGAGACAACAGCAAGTGTTGACAGCTGTTCTGCAACAACTCAAGGATCCAACTAAACTCTTTACTGGATCAGAAGCACTTGGTAAGGTCTTTGGCATGACCTCTACGAATGTTCCTTATAGTTTCCTACTGACTAATGGCTTATCCTTCCTGGATGGAGCGAAAAATGGCATTGAGAGATTAACGGTTCCAGAACTAGGTGATTGGATCGATGCCTATGATGTCTATGGAGGCTTGGGTTTGCTGGTTGATCAAAACAAATATCAGAATAAATTATCTCAGATGGGCTTGAGATAAAATAAGATAGGAGAATCAAAGTCTGAAGGCTATTTATCTAGCAATCAGGCTTTGATTTTTTACAGTCTGCAATAGATTTTCACCCCGTATTTGTGGTATAATGAAACGATACGATAGAAAGAATAATGAACAATATGACTGATTTAAAAGCAATTCAGGCTCGAAGTCTGGAGATGGCTGAATATTTTGTGGCCTTTTGTAAAGAACATGATTTGCTCTGTTATCTCTGTGGCGGAGGGGCTATTGGTACCCTTCGAAACAAGGGCTTTATTCCTTGGGACGACGACCTAGACTTTTTTATGCCTCGTAAAGATTATGAGAGATTAGCAGAATTATGGCCTCGTTATGCAGATGAGCGTTATTTCTTGTCAAAGAGTAACAAGGATTTTGTAGACCGCAATCTTTTTATTACTATTCGTGACAAGGAAACGACCTGTATCAAACCTTATCAGCAGGATTTGAATTTGCCACATGGTCTTGCCTTGGATGTCTTGCCTTTGGATTATTATCCGAAAAATCCAGCTGAGCGGAAAAAACAGGTTCGCTGGGCCTTGATCTATTCACTCTTTTGTGCGCAAACTATTCCAGAAAAGCATGGTGCACTTATGAAATGGGGAAGTCGTATTTTACTGGGATTGACTCCAAAATCTCTCCGTTATCGCATTTGGAAAAAAGCTGAGAAAGAAATGACTAAATATGGTCTCGCTGAAAGCGATGGCATTACAGAATTATGCTCAGGTCCTGGCTATATGAGAAACAAGTACCCAATCGCATCTTTTGAAGATAATCTTTTCTTGCCATTTGAAGGGACAGAGTTGCCTATTCCAATCGGCTATGATGCCTATCTTAGCACTGCTTTTGGAGATTATATGACGCCACCACCAGCAGACAAGCAAGTACCACATCATGATGCTGTCATCGCTGATATGGATAAGTCTTATACGGAATACAAGGGAGAATATGGAACATGATGGGTGAAAAAATAAGTGTTATTGTTCCAGTATACAATGTAGAAAGCTATCTGGAACGATGTGTGGAGTCAATTCTTCAACAGACTTATACCAATTTTGAACTAATCCTAATAAATGATGGGTCTACTGATTCTAGTGGACAAATCTGTAATCATTTAGCAAATCAGTATGAAAATATCAAGGTTTACCATATCGAAAATGCTGGTGTTTCTAATGCCAGAAATGTTGGAATTCAGCTAGCAACAGGTGCTTGGATCACCTTTATTGATAGCGATGATTTCGTTACCCAGGATTACCTAGCTACTTTAGCTAGTGCAGTTGAGGGAGAACATGTAGGTTTTGTGATTGCTCCTCTACACCATATCAAAAATGGAATAGTGACAGACTTACCCTTGTATTCTGGTAGAAAAGAACTTTGGTCAACAGAAGAAACCATGAAAGAATTACTGATGACCACTAAGACCTCATTCTTTCCAGTCGCAAAACTATTTAAGAGAGACCTGCTGACAGATGAAAAATTTAATACAGACTACCATCTAGCTGAAGATGCCTTGTTTTTAACGGAATTGCTACTAAAGACAAGATGCAGTAGTGTATTCATTGATAAACCAATTTATTATTATGATCATCGTGAGGGAAGTGCGACAACATCTGTTAATCGGTATGTATTTGATACGATAGAAGTTTATAAGAACATCATTACTCAAGTATCACAAGTATTTCCTAATTTAAAATATGAATTAAAAAATAGAGAATGTTGGTCGTATATCACAGTTTACGATAAAATTATCTTTACTTCATCTGAACAGTATCAAAAGGAGAAAGTCGACCTAAGGGCTTGGATTATTCAGCATCGATACGAAATCTGGAAGGATGCTTATTTCACTAGATTTCGTAAGATAGCTGTCTTGTCACTTGTCTTTTCTCCATGGATATATAAAAAAATTGTTGGATTCAGAAACTAATATTATGAGAAGGAGTTGAAAATGAATTTTTCAAAAATGGATGAATACTTTGAAAAATCAAAACTATGGATTGCATATCTCTTTGTTTTCATTTCGATTTTAAGTATGAGTTCACTGGTTTATAAGATAGCAAATCCCCTTTATAAAGGATTGTCAGCGATTGTAGTGCTTTATATTTGCTATACCTTATTGTTTAAGTGGAAAAAAATCACAGTAGATCGTAAATTTCTGTCCTTATTTGCTCTATTAGCAGGAAGTCATCTGTTATCTGCTATTTTTAATCGCTCTGGACATTTGATTGGAAATGTGATTGAGATTCTCTTTATGGTAACCTATATTTTATTATTTACCATGTTAGAATCAGGTCAATTAAAGAAATTATTTGATTGGCTTGCATACACTATTCAACTTGTTTCTTTTTCTTCTGCGATTTTTGCATTTACATTATTAGTGAGTAAGGTACTTATCCTATTTAAAATTGGACAGCAATCTTATTACTATGGTGTTATGAATGGGCGTTTGTGGGGAATTGTCAATCCCAATGCTAGTGCGATATTTTCATACATTAGCATTATTTTGGCTATGTATTTGATTCATAAAGGAAGTAAATATTCTGTTTATCTAAAACTGAATAATGTGATTCAATTAGTTTATTTTGCAACCATGCAAAGTAGAGGAGCTTTATTATCTTTAGTGTTAATGCTTGGGTTTTATAGTTTCTTTATTAACAGGGGCAAGTTAGCTAAGCGATTTCTAATCTTTATAGTTTCTGCTTTACTCGTTTCTGCTGCTAATATCGGATTGAGTTATGTAACCTCTATTTACATATCCTCAGGGAAAGCAACTGTATTAGACTTAAATAAAGGACAATCTTATGCAGAAACGGATTCTTCAGTTATAAAAAAAACAGGTGAACTTCATCTAATAGAAACAACACCTAGTGGTAGAACTTATATTTGGAAAAATGCTATAAAAATGGGAAGTGAGAAACCAATTTTTGGTTATGGTGTAAGGAATGTTCCAGATTATTACACAAAATATTTCAGTAAATTTGAGATTCAAAATTCTCTTATTGGTGGAAATTTCCATAACATTTTTGTAACCATATTTGTTAGTTCTGGAATTTTAGGTTTAGTATCCTTTCTACTTCTACTAGGATATATAATTAAGCGCTTTTTGACTTATTTGATTGTTTCTAAAAAGAACTCTGAAAAGTTGATTATGATTCTTTTCTTTGGCATCTTGTTCGGTCAATTATTTGAAAGTCAGATTATGTATTCAACTAACTTTATTAATATTATCTTTTGGTTGATTATTGGTTATGGATTAGTTGTTTGCAAACGTGATGAAGGTATTCGTTATCAGGAAGTAACTGATATTAGAGAGATTCAACAGATGGAACTAGGAATCATGGAATACATTCATGAAACTTGTCAGAAAATTGGTGTCAAATATTTCCTAGCTTATGGCAGTCTTATCGGTGCGGTTCGTCATAAAGGTTTTATTCCTTGGGATGATGATATGGATATCTGTATGTTACGAGAAGATTATGAAAAGTTGCAAGACTACCTTATCTCTAACCCTGACGAACGTTACGAAGTGATGTCTTATAAAAATAATCTCAACTATGTCTATCCCTTTATGAAAGTTCAGGATAATCAAACTTATTTGTTAGAAGAAGATGTTCGAATTGATTCCAATATGGGGATTTATGTAGATATTTTCCCTGTAGATGGTTATGAGGATGATTCTGTTTTTAAAGATAAAATGACAAGGCTTATAAAAAAACGTCAATTAAGCTGTTATACATTTAAGGGTATTACCAATACTAAAAGTCTATTAAATTCTTTAATTCGCTATATATCAGTTATTGTCTTCTATTTCACAAATACGAATAAGTATATTAGAGGCATTGATGAGCTTGCTAAATCACGTAAAGTGTTGGATTATGAGGAAGTGGATTATCTTATCTACAAGGATATGAACAAACCAGTGTGGAGACGCGAATGGCTAGAACAAGTTACTACTGGAACATTTGAAGGTAAGGAATTTATGATTCCAAAAAATTATCATGAAATTCTGACCTCGGACTACGGAGACTACATGCAACTACCACCAGTTGAGCTAAGGTTCTCTCATCATGATTTTCAATTGTGGAAAATTATTAAGGTATCCCAGTGATGTCATTGAAATGAAGAAACTATTGACTCAATGTAAAAAGATTAGGAGTGAATAATAGATGTCAGAGAAAATTTTGACTCTTGAAGAAATTAAACAAATTGAATTAGATATTTTAAACTATTTGCATGAATTGTGTGAGGAACATGAAATCAAGTATTTTATTGATTTTGGAACCTTACTAGGAGCTGTACGCCATAAAGGTTTTATTCCTTGGGATGATGATACCGATATTTCTTTGGCGCGTGATGAATTTGAAAAGCTCTATGAGATATTAAAAAATGAAAAACATCCCTACTATAGATTAATTTCATATAGAGAAACAAAAGGCTACCCTTATACATATATGAGAGTTTACGATATGAGGACAAGAAGAGATGCTAATCTTTTAGATAAGTCGGTTGTTCTAGGTACTTGTGTTGACATTTTTCCATACGATGGAGTTGTTACAGATGAACGTGATAGAAAACAGATGAGACTTTATAAACAATTTATTCGACTTTCGTCTCTGAATTTTAAAGGAGTCAAAATAGATAATGGGGGTGTCAAAAATTTACCACGTTATCTTGCATCTGCAATTTTTAGACGGACTTCTCCACAGAAATGGAATGAAAAATTGGAGAAATTAGCTTTGCAATATGATATTGAACAGGCTACAGATCTTGCATGTACTACTTATGACTCTTACTATCCAAGTGGAATTAAGAAAGAGTGGTTATATGATACAATTGAAATGCCATATGAGGATATTCTTGTGAAAGTTCCTAGAAAATTCCATGAGATTCTGGTTTACGAGTTTGGTGAAAACTATATGACTCCTCCGCCTATTGAAAATCAAAATCCAGGAACTGATAAAAATTACTGGATTGATTGATTTATGAGCAAATTGCTTTGATTTGATAATTTGATAAAATAAATAGCCTACCTATCTACTGGAGTATTCCTTGTTTTAGATAGGTAGGTTATTTTTTAATTTCTTTTAATCTTAGTAAGAGCAAGATTGAGTGCATAGTGGAGTGTTTTATCTTTTGTGATAAAAAGTATCAAGAGATAGTAGATTCCACAGGTTGCAACAGTCGAGAGTACCATGAGTATCATATTGAGGTTGACTGTATAAGAGTTGATTTGGAAAAGGGATTTAAACGCAAAATAGATCGGGATGAATCCAAGGGATACAATAGTATAGAGTGTTAAAGTAGTAAAGATCTCTTTTAAATCCAGTAGCTGATGTTTCTTGATAAAGTAAATTTCCAGTAGAACAACTACAGTTTCTGCAATAATAGTAGTAGCAATGTAGTACTCTGGTGCAAAAATATTATTGAAATACAAGAGACTGTTGAGTAGGATATTAGCTCCGCCACCAATAAAGTAAAAGGCTGTTAAACGATTTTCGTGGTCGTTGATGAAGATAATTTGTTTACCAAGGATTAACTCAATGGCCCAAATGATAGTACGAAAGGCGAAGACACTAGTCACAATACCAGCTTCAAGGTATTTTTCAGAAGAGTAGATGACTGTAGCGTAGTTTCCTAATACCATAATCCCAATACTGGTTGGAATGATAAGGAAATAAAAGAGGGCAGCTCCTTGGTTCAGAAGATTTTTATAAGATTCGTAGTCTTTCTTACCGAGATAGTAGCCGAGACGTGGAATACTGACGTTGATAGCTCCACTCAGGACACTGGCAATCAACATGACGATGCTAGAAGCAATGGTATAATAAGAAATGTAGTTTTCATCAGGCCCTTTGGTGATAAACATTCTATCGAGTAAGGTGTAGAGCATGTTGGCATTAGCTAGAAGCAACATGGTCAAGAGTGGTTTTGATGCTTTGACTAATTCGACAAGACCAATCTTAACAAAGGAAACTTCTCGCTTAATCCAGAGAAAACTGAGTAGATAGTTGAGAATTGTCGTTGCAGTCATGATGATTGCATAAGGAACGATATCATCTGGAGTTTTTACAAAGGTGAAGATAGCGACCAACATGGCAATACGAATAATCAATGTTTTGTATAAGATGAATGCATAATTTTCATAAGCTTCATTCATCCACTCGATATAAAGGAATTGGAAGAGAGCCTGGACACCAAGTATATAGTAGAGTTCTTTCAAATTTTCAATACTATTATCCAGGTAAATAAATAGGAAATAGATACTTGTTGTTAGAACAGATGTAATAATGGAGATATAGAATAATTTAGAGAAAACATAGTTGATTTTATTTTTATCATCCTTGACCTTACTGATAGCTCGAATTCCGTAGTTGTAAATCCCGAAGGCTGCTAAAGGAATGATAAAGCTAGCCCAGGTATTGGCGGTATTGAAATAACCGTAGTTGGATTTGCTGAGAATCCGCGTCAGATAAGGATTGGTTATCAGTGGAAAAACGATATTGAGAATATTGACCAGCAAGCTGGCCAAGGCATTTACTTTTATATTTTTCATTGAACTTTCTTTCTTAAATCTAAAATCATATCTAGTATTATATCACATTCTCGCTTCATTCTTTTGATAAAATCGTAAAAATCTAGTATAATAGATAGAACTGAAAGTATGAGGTTACTAGCAATGAAAATGAAACAAATTAGTGATACAACTTTGAAAATCACGATGTCTTTAGAGGATTTGATGGATCGTGGCATGGAGATTGCTGACTTTCTCGTTCCTCAAGAAAAAACAGAAGAGTTCTTTTATGCTATCTTGGATGAGTTAGAGATGCCTGAGAGCTTTTTGGATACAGGTATGTTGAGCTTCCGTGTGACTCCAAAACCTGATAAGGTCGATGTCTTTGTAACCAAATCAAAGATTGACCAAAATCTAGATTTTGAAGACTTATCGGATTTACCAGATATGGAAGAATTGGCTCAAATGTCGCCAGATGAATTTATCAAAACCTTGGAAAAAAGCATCGCAGAAAAGACTAAGGATGATATCGAAGCGATTCAATCTCTAGAGCAAGTCGAAGCCAAGGAAGAAGAGCAGGAGCAGGCTGAACAAGAAGCTGAAAGTAAGAAAGAGCCTTACATCTACTACATCCTTTCTTTTGCAAAATTAGCTGACTTGGTGGCTTTTGCCAAGACAGTGACTTTTGAGATGGAAACTTCTGAACTCTACAAGATGAATGAGCGCTATTATTTGACCATTTTAGTGGATATTGAAAATCATCCAAGTCCATATCCAGCTTGGCTGTTGGCTCGTATGCGTGAGTTTGCAGACGATAGTGATATCAGTCGTTCAGTCTTACAAGAGTATGGCCAAGTCTTGATGAATCACGATGCAGTGATCAATCTACAAAAGATTGGATAATCATTTCTGGAAAGCTATTTCTAGATTTTAAGAAGAGCGAATCGTCTGATTCGTTTTTTCTTTTCTAGACTGAAATAGTGATTTACTATAATAGGAATTTTCACAAAATTCTGTTATAATGGCTATATTAGAAAATTTCGAGGAGACAAACATGACAGTTAAAATTGCTTTACTAGGATTTGGTACCGTTGCAAGTGGTGTGCCTTTCCTCCTAAAGGAAAATGGAGAAAAAATCAATCAATCAGCACATTCAGAGATTGAAGTTGCCAAGGTATTGGTCAAGGATGAAGATGAAAAGAATCGCTTGCTTGCAGCAGGGAATGACTTTAACTTTGTAACCAATGTGGATGATATTTTATCAGACCAAGATATTACCATAGTAGTGGAGTTGATGGGGCGTATCGAACCTGCTAAGACCTTTATCACTCGTGCCTTAGAAGCTGGGAAACACGTTGTTACTGCTAACAAGGACCTTTTGGCTGTCCATGGTGCAGAATTGTTAGAAATCGCTCAAGCTAACAAGGTAGCACTTTACTACGAGGCAGCAGTAGCTGGTGGTATTCCAATTCTTCGTATCTTGGCAAATTCTCTGGCGTCTGACAAAATCACTCGTGTCCTTGGCGTTGTCAACGGAACTTCCAACTTCATGATGACCAAGATGGTGGAAGAAGGCTGGTCTTACGATGATGCTCTTGCGGAAGCGCAACGTCTAGGATTTGCAGAAAGCGACCCGACAAATGATGTGGATGGGATCGATGCAGCCTACAAGATGGTGATTTTGAGCCAATTTGCCTTTGGCATGAAGGTTGCCTTTGATGATGTAGCCCACAAGGGAATCCGTAACATCACACCAGAAGACGTAGCTGTAGCTCAAGAGCTTGGTTATGTAGTGAAATTGGTTGGTTCTATCGAGGAAACTCCTTCAGGTATTGCTGCAGAAGTGACTCCAACCTTCCTTCCTAAAGCGCATCCACTTGCCAGTGTGAATGGAGTAATGAACGCTGTCTTTGTAGAATCCATCGGTATCGGTGAGTCTATGTACTACGGACCAGGTGCGGGTCAAAAACCAACAGCAACAAGTGTTGTGGCGGATATTGTCCGTATCGTTCGTCGTTTGAATGATGGAACGATTGGTAAAGACTTCAACGAATACAGCCGTGAATTGGTCTTGGCTAATCCAGAAGATGTCAAAGCAAACTACTATTTCTCAATCTTGGCACCAGACTCAAAAGGTCAGGTCTTGAAATTGGCTGAAATCTTTAATGCCCAAGATATTTCCTTCAAGCAAATCCTCCAAGATGGAAAAGATAGTGACAAGGCGCGTGTTGTGATCATCACACACAAGATTAATAAAGCCCAACTTGAAAATGTTTCAGCTGAATTGAAGAAGGTTTCAGAATTCGACCTCTTGAATACCTTCAAGGTGCTAGGAGAATAAGATGAAGATTATTGTACCTGCAACCAGTGCCAATATTGGGCCAGGTTTTGATTCGGTCGGTGTAGCTGTAACTAAGTATCTTCAAATTGAGGTCTGTGAAGAACGAGATGAGTGGTTGATTGAACACCAGATTGGCAAATGGATTCCACATGACGAACGTAATCTCTTGCTCAAAATTGCTTTGCAAATTGTACCAGACTTGCAACCAAGACGTTTGAAAATGACCAGTGATGTTCCCTTGGCGCGTGGTTTGGGTTCTTCTAGCTCGGTTATTGTTGCTGGGATTGAACTAGCCAACCAACTGGGTCAGCTCAACTTGTCAGACCATGAAAAATTGCAGTTAGCGACCAAGATTGAAGGACATCCTGACAATGTGGCTCCAGCCATTTATGGTAATCTCGTTATTGCAAGCTCCGTTGATGGGCAAGTCTCTGCTATCGTAGCAGACTTCCCAGAGTGTGATTTCCTAGCCTACATTCCAAACTATGAATTGCGTACTCGAGACAGCCGTGGTGTCTTGCCTAAGAAATTGTCTTACAAGGAAGCTGTTGCGGCTAGTTCTATCGCCAATGTGGCGGTTGCAGCCTTGTTGGCAGGAGACATGGTGACCGCTGGGCAAGCAATCGAGGGAGACCTCTTCCACGAGCGCTATCGTCAGGACTTGGTGAGAGAATTTGCGACGATTAAGCAAGTAGCCAAAGAAAATGGTGCCTATGCAACCTACCTCTCTGGTGCTGGGCCGACAGTTATGGTCTTGGCTTCTCATGACAAGATGCCAACGATTAAGGCAGAATTGGAAAAGCAACCTTTCAAAGGAAAACTTCATGACTTGAAAGTTGATACCCAAGGTGTCCGTGTCGAAGCAAAATAAAGAATAGAAGATAGGATGGGGAAACTCTTGACCAGAGGGCTTCCTATCCTTTTTTTGAAAAGAAGTTTATACTTAATGAAAATCAAAGAGCAAACTAGGAAGCTAGCCGCAGGTTGCTCAAAACAGTGTTTTGAGGTTGTGGATAGAACTGACGAAGTTAGCTCAAAATACTGTTTTGAGGTTGCAGATGTAAGCTGACGTGGTTTGAAGAGATTTTCGAAGAGTATTAGTTAAAAACTTGATAAAGGAGAAATAAAGATGGCAGAAATTTATCTAGCAGGTGGTTGTTTTTGGGGCCTAGAGGAGTATTTTTCACGCATTTCTGGTGTATTAGCAACCAGTGTTGGCTACGCTAATGGGCAAGTTGAAACGACCAATTATCAGCTTCTTAAGGAAACAGACCATGCAGAAACGGTTCAAGTGATTTATGATGAGAAGACAGTGTCACTCAGAGAGATTTTACTTTATTATTTCCGTGTCATCGATTCTCTATCCATCAATCAACAAGGGAATGACCGTGGACATCAGTATCGGACTGGGATTTATTACCAAGATGAAGCTGATTTGCCAGCTATCTACACAGTTGTGCAGGAGCAGGAGCGCATGCTTGGGCGAAAGATTGCAGTAGAAGTGGAGAAACTACGTCATTACATTCTGGCTGAAGACTACCACCAAGACTATCTTAAGAAGAATCCTTCAGGTTACTGTCATATCGATGTGACCGATGCTGAGCAGCCATTGATTGACGCATCTAACTATGACAAGCCTAGTCAAGAAGTGTTGAAAGAAAGTTTGTCAGCAGAGTCTTACCGTGTCACCCAAGAAGCTGCTACAGAGGCGCCGTTTATCAATGCCTATGACCAGATCTTTGAAGAGGGCATTTATGTAGACATTACGACGGGTGAGCCACTCTTTTTTGCCAAGGATAAGTTTGCCTCAGGTTGTGGTTGGCCAAGTTTTAGCCGTCCGATTTCCAAGGAATTGATTCATTATTACAAGGATCTCAGCCATGGAATGGAGCGAATTGAGGTTCGTTCTCGGTCAGGGAATGCTCACTTGGGTCATGTTTTCACAGATGGACCGCGTGAGTTTGGTGGCCTCCGTTACTGTATCAATTCTGCTTCCTTGCGCTTTGTGGCCGAGAATGAGATGGAAGAGGCAGGATATGGCTATTTATTGCCTTACTTAAACAAATAAAATTGAGAGGGTGGGAGCTTCCCACTTTCTTCATTTTCAGAATAAGAATAGAAGGGATTTATGAAACACTTACTATCTTACTTTAAACCCTACATTAAAGAATCGATTTTAGCACCCTTGTTCAAGCTACTAGAAGCTGTTTTTGAGCTCTTGGTTCCCATGGTGATTGCAGGGATTGTTGACCAATCCTTGCCCCAGAGAGATCAAGGGCATCTATGGATGCAGATTGGCCTGCTTCTTATCTTTGCCGTGATTGGTGTTTTAGTGGCCTTGATAGCCCAGTTTTACTCAGCAAAGGCAGCGGTTGGGTTTACCAAAGAACTGACAAACGACCTTTATCGTCATATTCTTTCCTTACCCAAGAACAGTAGAGACCGTCTGACAACTTCGAGCTTGGTGACTCGCTTGACTTCGGACACCTATCAGATTCAGACTGGTATCAATCAATTCCTGCGTCTCTTTTTGCGAGCACCTATTATCGTTTTTGGTGCCATTTTTATGGCCTATCGAATCTCAGCTGAGCTGACTTTCTGGTTTTTAGTTATGGTTGTCATTTTGACAATCGTTATTGTCGGGCTCTCTAGACTGGTTAATCCTCTCTACAGTAGTCTCAGAAAGAAAACGGACCAACTGGTTCAGGAAACACGTCAGCAATTACAAGGTATGCGGGTTATTCGTGCTTTTGGTCAGGAAAAACGAGAGTTACAGATTTTTCAAACCCTTAACCAAGTTTATGCAAGATTGCAAGAAAAGACAGGTTTATGGTCTAGTTTATTAACCCCTCTGACCTATCTGATTGTCAATGGAACTCTCCTCGTCATTATCTGGCAGGGTTATATTTCAATTCAAGGAGATTTACTCAGTCAAGGTGCCCTCATTGCCCTTATTAATTATCTCCTACAGATCTTGGTAGAATTGGTCAAGCTAGCCATGCTGATCAATTCTCTCAACCAGTCCTACATCTCAGCCAAGCGAATCGAGGAAGTCTTTGCCGAAACTCCAGAAGACATCCATTCAGAATTAGAACAAAAGCAAACTACCAATAATCAGGTTTTACAAGTTCAAGAACTGACCTTTACCTATCCTGATGCGGCCCAGCCTTCTCTGAAAGATATTTCCTTTGATATGAGTCAAGGGCAAATCCTCGGTATCATCGGAGGGACGGGTTCTGGTAAATCAAGCTTGGTGCAAGTCTTACTTGGACTTTATCTAGCAGACAAGGGAAGCATTGACCTTTATCGAGATGGACGTAGTCCTCGTAATCTTGAGCAATGGCGGTCTTGGATTTCTTATGTGCCACAAAAGGTCGAAGTCTTTAAGGGAACTATTCGTTCCAACTTAACTCTAGGCTTAAATCAAGAAGTGACTGACCGAGAACTCTGGCAGGCCTTGGAAATTGCGCAAGCTAAGGATTTTGTCAGTGAAAAGGAAGGACTCTTGGATGCACTAGTTGAGGCAGGAGGACGAAATTTCTCAGGCGGACAAAGACAAAGGCTGTCGATCGCTCGAGCAGTCTTGCGCCAAGCTCCGTTCCTTATCTTAGATGATGCGACCTCGGCCCTCGATACCATCACCGAGTCCAAGCTCTTGAAGGCTATCCGAGAGAACTTACCTAGCATGAGCTTAATTTTGATTTCTCAAAGAACATCGACTTTACAGATGGCTGACCAGATTCTTCTCTTGGAAAAAGGGGAGCTACTAGCTATCGGCAAGCACGAGGATTTGATGAAATCTAATCAAGTCTATCGTGAAATCAATGAATCCCAACATGGAAAGGAGGACTAGCATGAGACGACAAACTGCAAACCAGACGCTCACACGTTTGGCCAAAGATTTATCAAGTCATCCCTTCCTCCTTTTTCTAGCCTTTCTAGGAACTATTGCCCAAGTTGGCTTATCGATTTACCTACCTATCCTGATTGGTCAGGTCATTGACCAAGTCCTAGTGGCTGGTTCCTCACCAGTTTTTTGGCAGATTCTCCTCCAGATGCTCTTGGTAGTCATAGGAAATACACTGGTACAATGGGCAAATCCCCTTCTCTATAATCGCTTAATCTTCTCTTATACTAAAGATTTGCGAGAGCGAATCATCCATAAGCTCCATCGGTTACCTATTGCCTTTGTGGATCGACAAGGCAGTGGAGAAATGGTCAGTCGTGTGACCACAGACATCGAACAGTTAGCAGCTGGCTTGACCATGATTTTTAACCAATTTTTCATTGGTGTCTTGATGATTTTGGTTAGTATCCTAGCCATGCTTCAAATTCATCTCCTCATGACCCTCTTGGTCTTGCTCTTAACACCTCTGTCTATGGTCATTTCACGCTTCATCGCCAAGAAATCCTATCATCTCTTTCAGAAGCAGACAGAGACTAGGGGGATTCAAACTCAGCTGATTGAAGAGTCACTTAGCCAGCAGACCATTATCCAGTCCTTTAATGCTCAGGAAGAATTTATAAATAGACTGCGTGAGGCTAATGACAATTACGCAGGCTATTCTCAGTCAGCCATCTTTTATTCTTCAACGGTTAATCCTTCGACTCGTTTTGTAAATGCGCTCATTTATGCGCTTCTAGCTGGAGTGGGAGCTTATCGTATCATGATGGGTTCAACTTTGACCATTGGGCGTTTAGTGACTTTTTTGAATTACGTCCAACAGTACACCAAGCCCTTTAACGATATTTCTTCAGTTCTAGCTGAGTTGCAAAGTGCTCTCGCTTGTGCAGAGCGTGTCTATGCTGTCTTAGAAAGTCCTGAAGTGGCTGAAACAGGTGAGGAAGTCTTGACCAGTGACCAAGTCAAGGGCTCTATTTCCTTTAAGCATGTTTCTTTTGGCTACCATCATGAAAAAATCTTGATTAAAGAGTTGTCTATTGATATTCCAGCTGGTAGCAAGGTAGCCATTGTTGGTCCGACAGGTGCTGGGAAATCAACTCTTATCAATCTCCTTATGCGTTTTTACCCCATTAACTCGGGAGATATCTTGTTGGATGGACAATCCATTTATGACTATACCCGAGCATCATTGAGACAGCAGTTTGGCATGGTGCTCCAAGAAACCTGGCTCAAGCAAGGAACTATTCATGACAATATTGCCTTTGGCAATCCTGATGCCAGTCGGGAGCAAGTGATTGCTGCTGCCAAAGCAGCCAATGCAGACTTTTTTATCCAACAGTTGCCACAGGGATATGATACCAAGTTGGAAAATGCAGGAGAATCTCTCTCTGTTGGGCAAGCCCAGCTCTTGACCATCGCCCGAGTCTTTCTAGCTATCCCTAAGATTCTTATCTTAGACGAGGCGACTTCTTCCATCGATACACGGACAGAGGTGCTAGTACAGGATGCCTTTGCCAAACTTATGAAGGGGCGAACAAGCTTTATCATCGCCCACCGTTTGTCAACCATTCAGGATGCGGATTTGATTCTTGTCTTGGTAGATGGTGACATTGTTGAGTATGGGAACCATCAGGATCTCATGGCTAGAAAGGGCAAGTATTACCAAATGCAGCAAGCTGCAGCTTTTAGATCTGAATAATCCTTTCTCTTTTGAAATTTTATGGACGAAAAAAGTTGCCTTCGGGTGACTTTTTTGTTACAATAGCTAGAAAAATTATTCACTGTAAATTGTCTTTTAGAAAAGGAGCCTATAATGAAAGTCTATCAGCATGTAAATATCGTGACTTGTGACCAAGATTTCCATGTCTATCTGGATGGAATCTTAGCTGTTAAGGATTCTCAAATCGTCTATGTCGGTCAAGATAAGTCAGAGATTTTAGAGCAAGCTGAGCAGATTATAGACTATCAGGGAGCCTGGATTATGCCTGGTTTGGTCAATTGTCACACCCATTCTGCTATGACAGGATTGAGAGGAATTCGAGATGATAGCAATCTCCATGAATGGCTCAATGACTATATCTGGCCAGCAGAAGCTGAGTTTACTCCAGACATGACTACCAAAGCGGTCAAAGAAGCGCTGACAGAAATGCTCCAGTCAGGAACAACAACATTCAATGATATGTATAATCCCAATGGAGTGAATATTGAGCAAATTTATCAGGCAGTGAAAGTCTCTAAGATGCGTTGCTATTTCTCACCGACTCTCTTTTCTTCAGAGGCAGAAACGACTGCTGAGACTATAAGCAGAACACGGGCCATCATTGAGGAAATCTTAGGATATGAAAATCCAAATTTCATGGTAATGGTAGCCCCACATTCTCCCTACAGCTGTAGTAAAGATTTGCTGGAAGAGAGCTTGGGAATGGCAAAAGAGCTAGACATTCCCATCCATATCCATGTGGCGGAGACCAAGGAGGAATCAGGCATTATCCTGAAACGATACGGCAAACGCCCCCTCGCTTTTCTAGAAGAACTGGGTTACTTAGATCATCCGTCTGTCTTTGCTCATGGAGTAGAATTAAACGAGCGAGAAATTAAACGCTTGTCAACTTCTCAAGTGGCAATTGCGCATAATCCTATCAGTAATCTCAAATTGGCATCAGGAATTGCTCCAATTATCCAGCTCCAAAAAGCGGGAGTAGCAGTGGGAATTGCGACTGACTCGGTTGCTTCCAATAACAATCTGGATATGTTTGAGGAAGGACGGACAGCAGCCCTTCTTCAGAAGATGAAAAGTGGAGATGCCAGCCAATTTCCTATCGAAACAGCTCTCAAGGCACTGACAATCGAAGGGGCTAAGGTTCTAGGAATGGAAAATCAGATAGGAAGTCTGGAAGTTGGCAAGCAGGCAGATTTTCTGGTTATTCAACCACAAGGCAAAATCCATCTCCAACCTCAGGCAAATATGCTCTCTCATCTCGTCTATGCTGTTAAATCCAGTGATGTTGATGATGTTTATATCGCTGGAGAACAGGTTGTTAAGCAAGGTCAAGTCCTGACAGTAGAACTTTAAAAGAAAAATCACGAAAAAATTTTAAAAAAAGTTTGCA